>JAWSUW010000123.1:0-11295 GCA_033549245.1 Bacillota bacterium
CTGCAGACCATCAATCGGAATAACCCGATTGAGCATTGAACCGAGCAATATAGCTATACCATGATTTAGAAATGAGCCAATCATCACGCCTGCCAAAATACTTCTGACTTTATATTTCGTAGCAAACGCCATCGCCATAATTTGCGTCTTATCGCCCATCTCCGCTATAAATATCAATCCAAAAGCCTGCAAAAAATCTTTCATATACACTCCCAATTTTTATTTCGTTCTAATTATCTCATACATTGTATACAAAATAAAGACCCAAAAGGTCAAGCAGTTCATGCTGACATCTCTTGGGTCTTATTATCTATTAAGCTTTCACTTCCTGAGCGCCTTTTGCAAGGGCATCTTCATTGATTTTCATCAAATGTGCTTTAGACTCTCCGAAGATTTTCTTAAGAGCCGTCATAACCGATTCAACTTCCACGACTTTAGTAAGCTCCAAATATGCACCAAGCATGATCATGTTAGCAACTCTTGGATTTCCAAGCTCTACAGCTATATCATTTGCTGGAATATAATATGCTTTTAAGTCATCTCTTTTTGTTTTTCTTTCAATCAACGAGCTATTGATAATGATATTTCCACCATCTTTTATATCTACTTCAAACTTATCAAGTGATGGTAAATTCATGATGATCGCTGTAGTTGCATCATCTGTGATGACTGGTGATCCTATTGGTCGTTCAGATACCATGACGCTGCAATTTGCAGTTCCGCCACGCATTTCCGGACCGTAAGAAGGAAGCCAAGATACTTCTTTGCCTTCAAGCATACCCGCATAAGAGATCAGTTGACCCATAAGCATAACGCCTTGGCCACCGAATCCCGCACAAATAATCTTCTCGTTCAACATCTATTTTACCCCCTCTGGTCTTCTTAAGTTTCCTAGTGGATAGTAAGGAATCAAGTTATCTTGAAGCCACTTAAGTGAATCAATCGGCGTAATACCCCAGTTGGTAGGGCAAGTTGATAATACTTCAACAATTGAGAAGCCTTTACGATCGATTTGGCACTGGAAAGCTTCCTTAATCGCTTTTTTTGCTTTTCTGATGTTTGCAGGAGAATCTACAGAAACACGCTCAACAAAAGCAGCACCATCGATGGTCGCCAACATTTCCGAAACTCTAAGTGGCATTCCTGAGTGCTCCACAGTTCTTCCTAAAGGTGCTGTAGTTGCACGCTGTCCAATCAATGTGGTTGGAGCCATTTGTCCACCTGTCATACCATAAATCGCATTATTTACAAATATTGTAGTGATTTTTTCACCTCTATGAGCAACGTGTACGATTTCAGCGGTACCAATGGATGCAAGGTCTCCATCTCCCTGATAGGAGAATACTACCTTATCCGGGTGAACTCTTTTGATTCCTGTTGCAACTGCAGGAGCTCTACCATGAGATGCTTCGTGCATGTCACAATTGAAGTAATCATATGCAAGTACAGAACATCCAACTGGTGCAACACCAATTGTTTCACCGAGCACATCGAGTTCCTCTAGAACTTCGGCAACCAATCTATGAATGATACCGTGCGTACATCCTGGGCAATAATGGGTCTCTTTATCAGTCAATCCTTTTGTTTTTTGAAATACAACAGCCATTATTTTGCACCTCCAATCAATTCTTTAACTTTTTCCATAACAGCTTCCGGTGTAGGAATCATGCCACCTGCTCTACCATAGAAGCTCACTGGCCATCTGCCGTTTGAAGCAATCTTAATATCATCAACCATTTGTCCCATTGACATTTCAACAGACAATAACGATTTACATGCAGCTGGCACTTCATCGAATGCTTTCTCTGGGAAAGGCCACAATGTAATTGGACGAATCAGACCGACATTGATATTTTGCGCTTTAAGATCATTGATTGCATTTCTAACGATTCTTGAAGTCGTACCGTATGCAACGATGACCACTTCTGCGTTTTCCATATTGTAAGTCTCATATCTGACTTCATTTTCTTTCATTGCATCATATTTCTTTTGTAATTTGTGATTGTGCTTTTCAAGTTCAGCCGGATCAAGAGCAAGCGAGTTGATGATGTTTGGTTTTCTTTGTCCCTTTGTTCCAGTAGTTGCCCAATCTTTCTCAGGCAATTCAAATCTTGATACCGAATCCTTGAATTCAATAGGCTCCATCATTTGGCCAATCATTCCATCACCAACCATCATTACAGGGTTGCGGTAGAAATCTGCAGCATCAAATGCCTCTTGCATAAGGTCAACCATCTCTTGAAGATTGGCTGGAGCATATACGAGTAATTTATAGTCACCGTTACCACCGCCACGGGTAACTTGATTATAATCGGATTGGGCAGGTTGAATACCACCAAGTCCAGGACCACCTCTAACGATATTTACAATTACGCAAGGGAGTTCGGCACCTGCGATGTATGTGATGCCTTCCTGCTTGAGTGCGATTCCTGGTGATGAAGAAGAAGTCATAACTCTTGCTCCGGCACCTGCCGCACCGTATACCATATTGATTGCAGCGACTTCACTTTCAGCTTGAAGGAAAACGCCACCAACTTTAGGCATTTCTCTAGACATATACTCTGGCAACTCATTTTGAGGTGTGATCGGATACCCGAAAAAGTACTTGCAGCCTGCTTTAATCGCAGCAGCACCAATCGCCTCGTTACCTTTCATCAATACTTTAGCCATTACCTTACCTCCCTAAACTAGAATCTTTCTACAGTAATCACATAATCCGGGCAAATTGTAGCACAATTTGCACAACCGATGCACTTGTCCATCTCAAAAACAGTTGCGGGATGAAATCCCTTAATGTTGATTTTACTAGTGTCCATTGTAACGATGTTCACCGGACAAACTGTTGTACATAGTGCACAGCCCTTACAAATGTTTTCATTAAACGTTACTTTACCTTTAGCCACTTTGAATACCTCCCATATTTTCATATGCTTTATATTGTGTGGAAGTGCCTACATCCAATCCTCTCGCATAATCATTTTGATTGCGAATACGTCCCCTTCAATGTCACTAGGTAGTTGGTGGGTAACCTTTTCCAAAGTACTGACATATCTTATCGGGATGTTGAGTTTTTTAGACACTTCCACTGCCAATGCCTGACCTTTCATCACATCTTCAGCTGAAGTTTCTCTTAGAAGATGTGTGTTGTTGATTAATCCTGTAACTTTCACGCCAACAGTGTCTTCAATATTTCTTATATGAGAAATGACACCCATCAGGTCTTGAGTTTGCTCACGATATGCATTGATGACACAGAACATATCGTATTCACCAGGTTTAAAATAAGCTGTATATCTCGCCAAAACTCTGGCACCGACCGCATCGCCTCCAACATCTAGGATCACTTGTGATTCATCATCCTGTAAAGGAGCCAAAATGCTTGGGGAAAGCATCGGAAGGTCCAAATTGGTTTGATGTCCAAAAGCGCCAGATATGACAGTTATGCCATCCGTTTCCAGCAGTGAAGCTTTTTCCCTGGATCTAAAGTAAGGATTCACTATATCCAAATCGCACAATGCCACTTTTGGCATCTCCTTCTTGAGAGCCAATGCGTAGTTCACTGCAAATTCTGTCTTTCCACTTCCATAATGGCCTATAATAATTCGAATGCGTTTATCCTTTTTCAAATCCAAAGTCATCTCATCACCTTTATTTCTATATTATTTGTATATTTGTGCCGTCTCTTCATTCTTGAGTACTCTTAGTCCACCAAGCGCAAGCGCGCTCATTTCGTCTTCTCCCGGATATACTATCACTTCCGAAATAAATTTGACTCTCTGTGTGATCCATTTGATCAACATAGGACCATAAGCTAATCCACCGGTCAAAATGATTGCATCCACTTTGCCTTTAAGCACTGTTGCGCAACTACCGATTTCTTTTGCTACTTGGTAAGCCATTGCTTCAAATACGAGTTTGGCGTTTTCGTCTCCATCTTCGATCATTTTAACGACATCCCTGCCATCATTTGTTCCGAGATACGCGACTAATCCACCTTTACCTTTGATCATCTTCTTTATGTCATCATGAGTGTACTTGCCGGAAAAACACATTTTTGCCAAATCTCCAACAGGTAATCCTCCTGTTCTTTCTGGTGAAAATGGTCCTTCACCATCGAGTGCATTATTGACATCCACAATTCTTCCTTTTTCATGGGCTCCTACAGAAATTCCACCACCAAGATGAGCCACTATCAAATTAAGGTCTTCATACTTTGTTTGTTTCTCTTCAGCATATCGACGAGCAACCGCTCTTTGATTGAGCGCGTGGAAAATGGATATTCTTTCAATTTCAGGCATTCCCGAGATTCTAGCCACATCACTAAGTTCATCAACAACAACGGGATCCACAATAAATGATGGGATGTTGAGCTGAAGCGCAATCTCATGTGCAATCATACCTCCCAGATTGGATGCATGCTCGCCTCTCTCAGCAGCTTTGAGATCCTCGATCATTTTGTCGTTCACCTCGTAAGTACCACCTTGAATAGGTTTCAAGAGCCCTCCGCGGCCAACTACGGCACTGAGTTTGGTGAGATTGATCTCATTCTCACTCAACACTTTCAAAATTACATTTTTTCTAAAGTCGTACTGGTCTGCAATCTTAGGATACTGATCGATTTCTTCATTGGAATGTCTCAAAGTGGTTTCAAAGACTTCTTTTTCATTATCGTAGATTGCGATTTTGGTTGACGTCGATCCTGGATTGATCGCGAGTATTCTAAACGTTTCCATACTTCCTCCTACTTTATGCCTGACATCAAAACGCCAAGAGCTATTGAATTAAGCTTTGAATCATCCGAATCTGCTCTGGAAGTCAAGATAATCGGTGCTTTTGCTCCAACTATGATTCCTGCCGATCTGGCATTGCCAAGAAAATTAAGTGCTTTATAAAGTACATTTCCAGCTTCTATAGTAGGGCAAAGCAATATATCCACATCGCCTGCCATAGGATCTTTTATACCTTTGATTTCGGCAGCTTCTTTTGAAACCGCATTATCAAGAGCAAATGGTCCGCCCACTTTACAGTCTTTGATCAGCCCCTCTTGATTCATCTTGACAAGCTCTCCTGCATCGACAGTAGCCGGCATGGATTCAGTCACTTTCTCTTTGGCAGTGATTACACCAACATTAGGCATGTCAATATCAAGTGCTTTGGTTACATGCAACGCATTTTCAATGATCTGTTTTTTTGCCATGAGATCTGGTGCAATGTTCATTGCGGCATCAGTGACAGTCAAAATTTTGTGATAAGTCGGTACATCGAATACCGCTACATGGCTAAGTACATTTCCAGTTCTAAGTCCGACTTCCTTATTGAGCACTGCTTTTAGGATGATTGAAGTATCTACGAGCCCCTTCATGACCAAATCTGCTTCTCCGGAAGACACCATGGAAACTGCCTTTAAAGAAGCTTCTGCCATATCAGTGATGTGAATCAGTTCAAAATCCTTCAAATCAAGTCCAATCTCCTCTGATATGCTTTTGATCAGATCAGTGTCACCAACCAGGATACCTTTGATAATGCCTTTATCATATGCCGCTTTGATCGCTTTAAGTGCATCCTCGTCTTGCGCACAAGCCACAGCAACTTTTTTTGGGCCTTTTTCGATTGCAAGTTTTATCAGTTCCTCAAAATTCTTAATCATTTGATCTGCACCTCTTTTTCATATATTTTTACCTGATCTTCTCCACTAATAGCTCGAAGGACACCGAGATTCAACGCTTCCATTTCATCTTCGCCAGGTTTCACTACAAATGGTGCGATAAACTCTACATGGGATTTTATATAATCCATCAGGTATTTTGAATAAGCAATGCCTCCTGTCATTAAAATGGCATCGACTTCTCCATTTAGGACAGTTGCCATAGCACCAATCTCTTTCGCAATCTGATATCCCATTGCTTCAAAGATGAGCTTTGCCTTTTCATCACCTTGTTCAATCTTCTTTATGACTTCACGGGCATCATTGGTTCCAAGATATGCAACCAGTCCACCTTTACCACGCATTTTTTTCTTTAATTCATCAAAAGTGTATTCCCCTGAGTAACACATTTTCACAAGTTGACCCACTGGAAGTCCACCAGTACGCTCAGGAGAAAAAGGCCCCATCTCATTTGCGTTGTTGGCATCAATAATTTTTCCTTTTTTCATCGGAACGATGGATATTCCACCACCCAGATGTGCCACAACCAAATTGAGTGAATCAATAGTTGTATTTTTTTCTGCTGCGTAACTATGGGCAATCGCTCTAATATTAAGCGCATGAACAAGTGAACGTCTTGTAATTTCAGGCATACCTGAAACTCTTGCAAGAGGTTCAAACTCATCAACGGCAACTGGATCAGTAATGTATGCATTGATGTTTTCTTGTTTAGCAATTGCGTTAGCGATCATTCCACCGAGATTGGAGGCATGTTCGCCTTGAATACCTACTTTTAAATCTGCGAGCATTGGCTCTGTCACCAAATATGTTCCACTTGGCATTGGTCTGAGCAATCCCCCTCTTCCGACAACCGCAAGAAGTTCCTCATGTTTAATCTGATGCTCACTCATCCATTTCAATATAGCTTCTTTACGATAGTCATATTGATCTGTGATTTTCACAAATTGGTCC
Organism: Bacillota bacterium; assembly: GCA_033549245.1. Classification (GTDB taxonomy): domain Bacteria; phylum Bacillota; class Clostridia; order Peptostreptococcales; family Acidaminobacteraceae; genus Fusibacter_D. The sequence continues at coordinate 6,617 of JAWSUW010000123.1, forward strand.
AAATCATTAGTGTCATGATCCAAATTCTCTTGAATCAATTTTTCAGTTCCCTTAAAAATTGCCAACTTGGTCGAAGTCGACCCCGGATTAATCACTAATACTAAGTTCTTTTCCATGCAACACCTCCAAAACGATTGGTTTCTTCACCTATAATAGTCGCAATTATTGTGCCAATCCACAAAGCACTCCTATACAAGTAAAGTGAAATAAAAAGTCCCTTAACATGCAAAAAAATACATGCAATTTTCTGCATGTATTTTTAATATGTGCAACAATTTGCACTTAATCGTTGATTCCTAGTTTCTTTAATTTATAATATAGAGTTCTTAAGGATATACCCAGTTCCCTAGCTGTATACTCACGATTGTTTTGATTCATCTCCAAAACTTTAGCGATATGGACCTTCTCAAACGCTTCGGTACAACTCTCCAGGTTTAGTGAATCCATTGTTACATCCAGGACATTCCCGCCATTTACTTGAACTTTTTCGTTTGTTTTATGAAGTACTGCTGGTAAATGACTGAGTGTGATCAAATTCTCATGCATCTTGATATTGATCATCGCTCTTCCGATGAAATTCTCGAGTTCACGCACATTACCTGGCCATTCATGATTGAAGATGGATTCAAGCGCTGTTGGTGAGATGTTTGAGACATTACGACCGTATTCTTGATTATACTTGTTGATCAAATGCTTTACAAGTGCTGGAATATCCGATTTATGTTCTCTTAGTGATGGTATATTGATCGGAACGACATTCAACCTGTAATACAAATCTTGTCTAAACTTTTTCTCTAAGATTGCATTTTCCAGGTCCACATTTGTCGCTGAGATAATCCTTACATCTATAGAGATTGGTTTGTTTCCTCCAACTCTCACAATTTCCTTTTCTTGTAGAACTCTGAGCAGTTTAGCTTGTGTATTCAAACTGAGCTCACCAATTTCATCCAAAAAAATTGTGCCTCCATTTGCTTTCTCAAACAAGCCTACTTTACCGCCTTTTGAGGCTCCTGTGAAAGCACCTTCCTCATATCCAAACAACTCACTCTCAAGCAAGTTTTCGTTGATTGCGGCACAATTCACCCTTACAAATTGAGCATATTTTCTGTTTGATGCATTATGGATGGCATGGGCAAACAATTCTTTGCCCGTCCCACTTTCGCCTCTTATGATAACGGTTGCAGGTGTTTCCGCAGCAATCTTCGCTTTTTCTATTGCATTCATTAGTATTTCACTGCTGCCAATAATATCATCAAAAGTGTATTTCGCTTCCAAATTTCTGATGATTTGCTTCGCCTGATCCAATTGCTTGTAGATCTCATTGATTTCTGTCAAGTCATGGATAATGGCAACTGAGCCTTTTAATACCCCTTTATCGATGATAGGTGCGGCTTCTGCAATGACTTCTTTCTTATTTAATCCAACTTTTAATTTCTTTCCTTTGACCGCTTTTCCTGTTCTTAAAACTTCCTTATGGACACTCTCCCCTTCGGCAAGGTCGAATGTACAATCAATTCCTATGATATCACTCTCAGTGTAACCCGTCATCCTTGTATAGGCGGGGTTGATCAACACACCTATTCCGTCAGCATCAACCACAGAAATAGCATCTTGCGTCGCATTGAAAGTTGCTTCAAGTGTTTCTCTAATCTGATTGAGATTGGTGATTTTCTCTGCAAGCTCAATCATTTCAGTGATGTCCCGAAAAACTGCAATTGCTCCTATTATTTCTCCATCGTCATCAATTACCGGCATTCGGTTGGTGATAATCGTTATATCATTGAGTGGTTGCTTTTGATTGAGTTCTGATACTCCAGTTTTTAATATGATGGGAAGTCTAGTGTTGTCTATAACTTCATCTACCCGTCTTCCCAACACTTCGTCATTTTTCATTCCAGTCAAACGTTCTGCTGATTTATTGAAAAGTGTTATTATGCTATTCTTATCAACAACAATCATCGCATCATGAGTCGAATCCAAAATCTTTTGTATATCTTTGCGCATGAATTCTCCCACCTTATCTATAAATCAACTTATTCTTCGATCTCAACAACATTTACTTCAACATAAACAGGCTCGATCGCTACCTCTTCGAAACGTTCCAGGTCTGCAAAATTCACTTTCAACCTATATATGCCTGGTTTGTCCACGTTGCTAAGATTCAAATCCAGTTGAAAATCATTTTTTGTCAGTGGCGTAATGATAGACTCAACATCTGAAACCTTGACATTGATCGGACTTTCCATATCTATGATTTCCACTTTGAAATTCTCGTTCAGGTTTACTATTGGTAAATCAATCACATTGAAAATAAACTCTTTGGACTGTATTTGCTCAATCTCAATTTCAATCTGAACGGGTCCTACAGGACTCTGCAGTGTAACACCATCTGGAAGGATCAAATCCTTTTCCACTATGATGGATGTGTCTTCATCGCCATTTAAAGTGATCCCCTCAGCTGCAATCGTTGTGAGATTTTGAATGTTATCAACAGGTCCAGTCAAAACAACTTGTTCAGGTACTATGTTTACTGAAACGACTCTATAACCCTCCATTGGCACACCATCAACTTCAACATTCACTTGAACACTTTGGATTTTACCAATACTGACTGTCACATTTGCATAGTTCAAATCCAAAGTGACACCATTCACCACTTCTCCTCCAGAATCATAAGGCAATAACGTCACTTCTCTAGAAAGATCATCCTCCAAAGTACCTACTGCGATAGATGCTCCTAAATAGGATACAGAGTTCACATAACTTTCGGGACCAGTCACTTTGATTTCTTCAGGGCTAATGGTCATACGCTCTTGATAAAATGACTCGGAAAATTTATCTGTGAATGTGATAGTCACTGGTTTCGGAATAGATACAATCCGCTCAGCTGATATTAAAATCTCATTTGGGAAAATACCCTTTATATTGACTGCCTCAGAATTTATGGTTCTGTTAATATAAACATTGTTATTTCCACTTCTTACTGTTCGCATATCTGCCCATAAATAGATTGAACTAGAAGTCATATTCAGAACATTATTTCTACGCCCCATAACTTCCACATTTACTAAATAATCATGTTGGTTCATAATTTTAAGATTGTTTTGATCAAGTTCCTGGAGATTAATCAATTGGACTGGAACATTCTCAAATACTCTAGTAATCTCAGGATCAACCTGATCCATAACAAACAACCAAAATAGCAACGCCAATGCCACAGATAACAATTTTTTACCTGTATTGTGTGAAAAATTGACATTAAAAATTCGACTTGGAACACTTCTCACCCATCTAAATGCTTTTCCTATGGATTTACCGGATCCTATAAGCAATTGCTTAACGCTTTTTAGCACTTTTGTCACCTCCGGTATTTGTCTCTTTTTCTTGGTTTAAAGCTTGAATCATAAGTTCTTTTAGAGTAGTCGGGTCTAAGAATCTCTGCAATTTTCCTTCTACAGCCATTGAAATTGCACCAGTTTCCTCAGAAACTACAATAATCACCGCATCAGAAGTTTCGGTCATTCCCATTGCGGCTCTGTGCCTTGTTCCAAGCTCCTTGCTGATATATTTGTTGGAAGTCAAGGGTAATAAACACCCCGCTGCCATAATTCGATTATTTTTAATTACAACCGCTCCATCATGAAGAGGTGATTTCGGATAAAAAATGTTCATCAATAAATCCGCAGAAACTTTTGCATCAGTTACGGTCCCTGTCTCAACTATATCATTGATTCCAATCATCCTTTCCACTACAATCAATGCACCAATTTTTTTTCTGGACATGACTCCAGACGCATCGACAACTTCATTGATCATCTTAAGTTGATTGTCATTTGCACCTTTTTTGTTGCTTGAGATGAACCATTGACTTCTTCCTAAATGCTCCAATGCTTTTCTCAATTCGGGCTGGAATAGAATAACGAGTGCAATCAAACCAATCGTAAATGTACTTTGCAGTATAAAATTGATCGCATAAAGTTTTGCCCATTCACTCAATTTAGAGATGATGAGGATGATTAAAAAACCTTTCACCAATTGTTCAGCTCTGGTCTCTTTGATTAATCCCAAAAGCTTGTAAAACACAAAAGCGATTATAGCGATATCAATTATGTACGTTATCTTTATTTCTGAAATAAACGCTTTTGTCAAATTCATCATAGTCTCTAAAAATTCCATCATACACCCCGTTATACGTTTTCAGTTCTATTAGGCTTCATTAATCAGTATACTATTATACTAAGACAAATAGTATAGCAGCGAATTAATCTTAATAAATTTGTAATGCTTTGCTCTTATTCATAATCGTCTTATATATTTCAATTATGGCTTCAACATCTTCATACCCTTCTAAACGTGATTTAATTGACTCTATGATCGCCTTTTCTCTTTCCGGTTGAAATATTTCAATGTTATGATTTTTTTTTGTTCTTCCAATTTCTTTAGTCACTTCAAATCGTTCCAATAACTTGGTGATGATCGCATCATCAATTTCATCCAGTTTTCGTCTATTGGCTTCAATATTTTCCATAAAATTCACCTCTCGTTAAATTATTCTAACATTCAAATGTGTTTAATTCAATATGTCCTGAATTATAAGCAAAATAAAAAGACCAACGACTAAGAATTCTTAATCATTGATCTTTAAATGGTGCCCGGAGGCGGAATCGAACCACCGACAC
>JAWSUW010000124.1:0-11270 GCA_033549245.1 Bacillota bacterium
CTGATAAGCGGGTAACACGTCAGCTGAGCCTGTCCTGGGGCACGTACTCAGTGTTGACTAAGCACCTGTTATCGACAGACGATATCATCGACAGTTCCATCAGCAAAGCACTTGAATGCGAACTGATCCACCATGGAGACTTGGTGGTCATTACCGCAGGAGTACCCGTTGGTGTTGCAGGTACCACAAATCTGATTAAAGCGCACATTGTTGGAGAAGTGCTGGTATCCGGAATGGGAATTGGCAAAAAGTCGGCCATTGGGAAAGTGCGGATTGTGACCAGCGATCCAGAATCCTGGGAAGCATTCCAGGATGGCGATATTCTGGTCGCTGAATCGACTGATGCTGATCTGGTGTCACTAATGAATCGCGCGGCTGCCATTGTCACTGTTGAAGGCGGTTTAACAAGTCATGCGGCAGTGGTCGGGCTGAATCTTTACAAACCGACAGTGGTTGGTGTCAGAGATGCACTGGAGAGCCTGAAGGACGGCGACCTGGTAACAGTGGATGCAGCCAGTGGACAGATTTACAGCGGGCGGACGAAGGTCTTGTAACGTTCATTCCCATTATTACTGTCATAAATAAATTTGGGACTTGTCATCGGACAAGTCCCTTGTTGATAAAAGGGGATTCTGCAAAACCAGGTGATAATATGCTAAGATAGATCATAGATCATCCCTGAACCTGGTGGAACCATGATTACAGGATGATTAATTTAAAAGTTATTTTCGGGATTGATAAATAATGAGGCCGTTAAAGGTTCTGACAGAGGCCTGTCCAGCAATAGATCAGGCACCCGGCCATCGATCAGAAGTACAACTGAATCAACCTGATCAAGGGATGTTAAACTGTAGAGGAGTGCATCAAGCATCAGATAACCCCGTGCAGGATTTTCAAGGAATACCTGGTTGAATTCACTACTGAGATTTATTTGCAGGATACTGTTTTCAAGGGTGCTGTCCAGCAGTTTTACTTCCCGCGGCACCGCTGGCTGCACTTCAAATCCATACAGGTTTGCCGAAGGCTCATAGGTCAAAGCCCGGAAAATTTCCGGGACGGAAATGAGTGGATTTTCAGTAGACCGTGGAATCAGAAAACCGCGGCCATTGGGGGCGCGATAGACTGCATAGATAAAAGGCGGTTCTGCTGGCTCTATTGGCGCATCAGTGGACACGTCCCGAAAACCTTCTGCTGCTATACGGTTATCAAAATAAAACTGAACACGGTTGACTTCCGGAATGCCACCCAGGGACTCTACAAGGCTTTTTGCAGCCATCCGGGCGACATTGGAATATTCATTGTAAAAGCCAAGCTGGCTGGACAGATAGAGGCTTGCCGTACCCCCCGACAATTGAATACGCGGTACCGGGGGAATGGGTGAACGGTTAAAGAGTGCGAGGTCCGGAGATGGCCCCCTTTCCAGTTGGGTGACAGTTTCTCGCAGCGTTGTAGTGGTTTGTGGAACGAAACGTGTAACCGGAATCAAATAATTGGAGGACGCATCCGGGAAATAGAGGGTTAAAGGGGTAACACCGACCGGAAGATCCTGCTGGGCTTGAACATACTCCGTTACAGAAGTGAACTGAAATGGAATGTCCGGAACGTCCAGGGTTTCCTGAAACAGATTCCGGGCATCAGCAGGTGAAATCATCAACCGATAATGGCCGTCAGGCAGATCCAATGCCTGCTGTTCAAGGGATAAGGTGCTGATGTACCGGGAAAGTCCGGTTTTTTCATCAACGTCCTGCAATACCCAAGCCTGTTCTTCATTGGAAAGTTGCCTCACTTCATCGTCTGAGGAAAACAGCTGGACATTGAAAGCATTTGGATAGGTGGTCAGCAGTGCGGCCTGATCGGGTGAGGCATCCACCCAAACATCAATTTCATAATGACTTTCATTGAGTTGGCGCAAAGCATAACTCATATCAAGGCTTTCGGCGCTGCCCTCCTCAAAAGACGATTCCCTGTTAATATCAATGGTGTCCAAATACAAAGGCATGCCGGCACCGACAAAACTTAGTGCCAACAGCAATAATAGAATTTTAACCAGATAACGCATGGAAGCCACTCGCTTTCTCTTGTCATTGATGGGTTTTATCGGATGTCAACGCTGCCTGCCCTCATTATACGCTAACACTGCAGGGACGTAAAGAGAACGGCATGAACTGATGATCGTCAGTGACTCTCCTGGCCAGTGATCTGAAAGTAATGCCATGGGATGAATCACAAGTGACACGAATTTCCAGTGGAAAGGATGTTAGTGCCTTGAAAGTGAATGAAATGATTGAGGTAACCGTCGAAGACTTGAGCCATCAGGGTGAAGGAATTGCCAAAGTCAACGGATATCCTTTGTTTATTCCCGGTGCGCTGCCAGGAGATCAACTGCAGATCAGCATCACACAATTGAAGAAAAATTTCGGTCTGGGCAGGATTATAAGAATTTTGAAAGCATCGGCAGACCGGGTGGATCCACTGTGTGACAAATTTGGCCAATGCGGCGGTTGCCAAACCATGGGGCTGTCCTATGATGCTCAGCTGCGTTTTAAAGAAAAACGAGTCAGAGATTCCCTGTTACGCATTGGACACATCAAGACCCTTGTTTTACCTGTACTTGGAATGCAGGACCCCTGGTATTACCGTAATAAAACCCAACTGCCCATCGGGTGGCACCATGGAAGTCTTTCCATCGGATTCTATCAGCAGGCAAGCCACCAGATAGTGGATACAAATCGCTGCTATATCCAGCACCCCGTGATGGACGCCGTGCGTCAAATAGTGCGCGATTATTTAAATGAATACCAGGTACCCATTTACGATGAAAAGAGCGGCAAAGGTCTGGTAAGGCATCTGGTGGTTAAAACAGGATTCGCTTCAAAACAGGTAATGGTCATTGTGGTCATCAATGGAATGAAACTTCCACAGCAGGACATGCTTATATCACGGTTATCCAAAGAAATTCCCGGGCTGGTCAGTGTGGTGCTGAACCACAACAAGCAGAAAACCAACGTGATCATGGGTCGTGAAAATACGGTTATATTCGGAGACGCGTATCTAACGGATCAACTGCATCACCTTACTTTTCGCATTTCACCCCATGCCTTTTTCCAGGTGAACCCGGAGCAGACGGAAGTGCTCTATTCAAAAGTGATTGAATGCGCTGACCTGACAGGAATCGAAACCGTTCTGGATTTATATTGCGGCATCGGCACCATCAGTTTGCTCCTGGCACAGAAGGCCGGTAAGGTGATCGGGATTGAAACGGTGGAAGCAGCTGTTAAAGATGCCCGGGCGAATGCTGAACTTAACGGCATCTTCAACGTATCCTTCATGGCTGGAATGGTTGAAAATGTCATGCCTCAACTGGCGGAACCTGATCAAAAACCGGATGTGATCGTTGCCGATCCTCCGCGGAAGGGATGCGATGAATCAGTATTGCGTGCGATGATCAAAATGAATCCCATCCAGATTGTTTATGTATCCTGCAACCCGGCCACACTGGCACGGGATCTGCGCATTCTGGAAGACGGTGGCTACCGTACAAAAGAAGTTCAGCCCGTGGATATGTTTCCGCATTCAGCGCACGTTGAGACGGTAGTTCTGCTAGTCAAGGAATAGCTTGAAATCAAAGGGTTTCAGCGATCAATGATGGAATACAGAAGTGTAAATTGAGAGGGTTGGGGCGATAAATAATGGGAAACATAGGTAGGGGGGATGCGATTCCGCGGAGTAAATATTGATTAATATAATCTAACAAATTTGAGGAGGATTTCCCTGCGGGTAGGTTGAGGTGATTATTTAATTATAATTGTATTGATAAACATTCTATCTGTTTCTGTGGACATTTCATGAGGTGACAGTAGCATTTATGTCAAGGGTAGATAAGTAAGTACATAAAAAAGTTTGATAAAAGTCTCCAAGTATAGGTATTAGTTAATGCGAAATATGCTAAGAACTCAAAATTATTGTTGGTTTGTCATACAGTAATGATATAATAATGCATGTGTAATAGTGGTGTTGTTATTGAGAAGTGAAAACTGAGAATTTATTATAAAGACTATTGTAAAAAAGTCATAGGCGACGAGATAAAAGCATCTGAACTTGACGCCGCTAATGGTATTTCGCCAAGTGCGCTTGCGAAAATGTGAAAGGAAGAATATGTTTCTCTGAACGTATTAGTGCGTATATGTGCTTTAATGGCAACTAAGTGATGAATAAATGAATTTATCTGCAAGAAATAGGATACCTTAAGAAATGAAACAACGTGTAAAGGTTGATGCAGGATTATGAAAAGTATAAAAAAATACGGCGTGGTATACACACCCAATTATATCGCAGATTTTCTTATATATTTGTTAAAGCAAGAAATGGAAAAGGACCATTACATTGCTGATAGCTTTCTCGATCCATCTTGCGGGGAGGGAGCGCTACTCTTATCATCATATAAAGAATTTGGTTCCGCAAAGAACTATAGAGGAATTGATATTGACGAAGAGGCAATCAACAGTCTGTCCAAACGTGTAACAAATCAATTCAAACTATATTGCAATGATACTATTCAGCCAATTCAAGGTGAAAAATCTACATTCGATTATTGGAAAAAAACTTTCCCGGAATTATCTGTTGTTATAGCGAATCCACCTTGGAGTAGCGAAAAAGTATACACAAGAAAACAGTTGAAGAATTTGGGTTTTGAGTTTTATTCAGGACAATACGATAGCTATGTTTTATTCTTGGAGTTAGCTTATAAAATTCTTCCTGACGAAGGATATTTTGGTTTTATCGTTCCAGACTCCTTGTTTGACTATCAAAACTCTGCTCTTAGAAGATTTTTGTGTGAAAAAACACAAATCAGAGTTATTGCTCGACTTGGAGAGAAAATTTTTAACGACGTCAACAGAGCAGCAACCATCATTGTGTGCAGAAAAACTGATCCTGGAAAAAACAGCCCGACAATGTGTTTCCGCTTAACGCCACAACAACGAAAATATGTATTGGCGGACGAAGCAGAATTGCACCAAATTTATGATGCTGAAAAACATTCCGTACGCCAGTCTCGATTTCTGGAAAACGATTATTGCCTCTTTGACATTGACACTCGAGCTAGTGAGGAGTCACTAATAAGAAAAATTGGCGGAGATCAGTTGAATTTGTATCAAACCTTTAACTTTGGTCGTGGCGTGGAAATATCTAAAAAAGGAACATTGGTCATATGTCCATCGTGTGAGCACGCACAAGGATATTCTAAATCGCAGCTTCAAATCGGCTCCAAGACATGTGTAAAATGCGGCTATGCCATAAATATTAGTTCGGATGTGCCTGTATGCATAATTAGTGATTCTAAAGTAGCCGATGACTACGTTCGGATTCTTGTTGGAGAAAACATTCGTCGATACGAAATAAGTGGAAGCAGCTTCATTAAATTGGGTGTAGGTGGAGTTAATTATAAGAAGAGTGAATTATATCAATCACCCAAACTTCTTGTCAGGAAGACTGGGTTAGGTATATACGTTAGTATTGATTACGAAAACACCATGACGAGCCAGACTGTGTATATTTTGAAATATCGTGATAGGTTAAATTCTGAACCACTGGAGTATTATTTAGCTCTTCTGAACTCGAGAGCCGTTTATTACTTCTACCTCAAAGTATATGGCGAAAATGAGTGGAAATCCCATCCATATTTAACAAAGGAGATTATTTTCTCACTACCGATAAAGAAGTACACTAAAGACCCTCTTGACAAAGAGATAGCAAAACTTTCGAAGCAGCTTTGCAAAAAATATAACTATAATACCGATTTAGAGCTTGAAAAACTGGTCTTTCAGCGTTATGGGATTTCGGATGAAGAAGCCGGCATCATACGCAATGAAATTAATAGGATGCCAGATCTAAGCGCAATTAACGGTATGAAGTTCTTGGAGGAATAATTACAAATGTATAGATATATCGGGAACAAAGCAAAGTTACTACCAATTATTATGCAAACTGCCAAAAGAATAATTGGAGAGATAGGTGTTGTTGCTGACATCATGGCCGGAACGGGCGTTGTGTCTCTTGAGTTTAGAAGAGAAGGATATTCTGTGATAGCTTCTGATATGATGACATATTCTAAGCATCATCTAAACATTAATCTCTTAGTTAATCAGCCACCCGATTTTGCTGGTTTAAATACCATAAATTCTGCGAATGGCAGTCGCTATGAAGATGTGTTATTACTTCTAAACTCTCTTGAACCTGTTGAAGGATATTTCTATAATGAGTTCTCGCCTGGTGGTATCCCTCAAAATGGTTCAGAACCAAGGAAGTATTTCATACCTGAGAATGCATCAAAAATTGATGCGATGCGTGAGCAAATAAACCAGTGGCTGGCCGAAGGGAAACTTACCGAAATTGAAGAATCCCTTCTGAAACACACGCTTATTATGGCAACAAATAAGGTGGCCAACATTTCAGGCACTTACGGATATTTCTTATCAAGTTTTATCAGAAGTTCGTTAGACAATATTGTCTTACTACCTGTGCAATTTGAAGAAAATGATAACATCAATCATACAGTAATTCAAGGATTTGCAGAAGTCGTTGCCCCAGATATTCGAGCGGACTTATGTTATATCGACCCACCATATATGAAACGACAGTATGCTGCAAATTATCATATACTCGAAACTATTGCGCGTGGAGACTACCCAGAGGCTGTTGGTAAAAGTGGATTACGCGACTGGTGGGATCAACACTCCAAGTTTTGTACAAAAACCCGTGGCTTAGATTCGTTTGAACGTGTTATTAGTTCTATGCACTGCCAGGATTTTATTATCAGTTATAGTGAGGATGGGCTTTTCCCGCTGGATACACTCATTTCATGTTTTGAAAAGCATGGAACTGTCTCGGTGGATTATATTGACAATAGTCGTTTCAGAAGCAACGGTAGCCCGCTGCCAAAACAATTACAAGAATACGTTATTCACGTTAGAAAATAGGAGGAGGAATTATGGAATATATCGACAAAATCTATTATAGGATGATTAACCCATCGGACTTCAAAAAGCTCTACGACATCGATCGTCCAGCAACTGGGGGTGGGCAAACCTATCTTGAAGCGGCTGGAATTTCTTACAATACGTTGACCGATTTTCTTTCAAAGGGCGAAATGTCCGATACTCCCAGAGAAAATGAGAATCGCAATATCTACACCATTAATGCATATGTACTTGGCAGAACTGATGGTCTATCTAAGCAGTTAGAATTTGATCCTCGCAGTGGACGCAATAACTATAAAATTAGCCGACAGACAATTAGAGAAAAACATCCTGCATGGAGCGTTGAAAATGGTTTTCCTGAACCGCCAAGGGATGAAACCGGCCAATACCAACAAATAAATAATTTCGTTGGTATTATAGATCACCTCACCATATTGATTTTTCGCACAACCTATAACAGGTATTTTGCAAGTTATGTTAACAGCCAAGACATCCCAACCACATGGCCTCAAGACATTGGATTGGAAGTAATTTTTCAAGGAGAGCGCCGGGGTGTTTTGGATATTTTGGCATATCAAATACCTTTTATCAATAATTTAGATAATCCCTTTGGCCAACCAGAAGGCCCTCTTCCACAGCGGGCCACTGGTGGCAGAAATGTCCTACTCTACGGAGTTCCAGGCGCTGGGAAAAGTCACACCATAGCACAAGAATATTGCAGAGATGAATCGCTCATGGAGCGACTAGTGTTTCACTCCGATTATACATATTCTGATTTTGTAGGGCAGATACTTCCTAATGTAGATAACGGTCTAGTGAGCTACGAATTCACGGAAGGCCCATTCACTCGTTTGCTGAAAAAAGCATATAGCAATCCAAACGTTCATTATTTTCTTGTTATTGAAGAAATAAACAGAGGAAATGCTCCAGCTATTTTCGGTGAGGTATTCCAACTCCTTGACCGTATAGAAGATGGTACAAGCGAATACGGAATTTCAAATACAAACATTGCTAGAATCGTTCATGGTGTAGAAGATCACAAAGTTCGCATACCATCGAATATGTCGATCATAGCCACGATGAACACTTCAGATCAGAATGTATTTACTCTTGACACTGCTTTCCAACGCAGATGGAATATGCACATGATTGAAAACGATATGAGAGAGGTTGATGCAGATTTCTCCAACCAAAAGATTCTGGATACAGATATAACTTGGAAACAATTTAATGAATCGATTAATGATATTATCTTAGAAAACAACGTTAGAATAACTTCATCAGAAGACAAACGACTTGGCGCATACTTTATCCGCAAATCCGATCTCATCTACAACCCTAAAGAGATTGACGGAACAGAGAGTGAAAAATTGAAAGCAACTCAAGATAACAGACGATTTCCAGAGAAGGTTATAAAATACCTATGGGATGATGCATTCAAATTTTCGCGGGATGATGTCTTTGATACAGTTACATACAAGAGCCTTGAGGATATTATCAGGAAATTCCGCTCTTCGAGAGGTAATGCACGTTTCAATATTTTCAAAGAAGGAGTCATTCAAACCCCAGAAGCCTTTCCAATCGAGGACGAAGGGCAACAATAAGGTGGTGAGTCGATATGGACATACCATTCAAGTTACTTGAGCGTTGCCATGTTAATAAGAATAGTGATGGTGACCATTTTGTCGGGATTAAGGCTGATTCCGATAATGCGATGGTATATTTCCCTATAGGTTACAAATTACCGAAAACAGAGAAAGATCTACGCCAGGATATTCTACACTTGATTTCTGTCATTTCTGGTTTTACTAATCGCGACGATAGAGTGCTTGCGACGCAAAAGTTTGCCGCGCCAAAATTTGTGGATTTTCCCATTAACACTTACATGGAAATCATCAATTACTTCATGGAACAGAACGGCTATTATACAGAGAAAGAACCAAAGTATAAAATTGGAGATAGTGGGAAAGTGGATTGGGAAAAGACGATTCGTAGACAGCGCCCTCTCATATCGAATGGTTCACCCATCTATACAAATTGCACAGTGCGGTATTCATCGCCTAATGATAAGAACATGATTACGCAGATTCATAAGTTCTGTGTTTATGAGAGTTTTACAAAGCTAGGGTGGCTGTTCACCCCGTATTTACCAGAACGGCCGACGATCCCGCGAAACGATAAAATGTTCCTGAGCGTGTTGAGAAGAAAACTAGCCAATACTTATAACGATAAAGATAAGCGAATCTTCTTGTCCATGATTGCAATGATCGAGTTCATGGAATCTTCGGAGAATCAGTTCTACTTTGGTACGGACCGCTTTGAGTATGTATGGGAAAAAATCATAGACAGAACATTTGGGATTAAGGAAAAGAAAAATTATTTCCCCAAAACTGAGTGGAATCTAAGAACTGGTAAAAAAAGCGTAAACGCTGCTTTGGAACCAGACACCATCATGCTTCATAACGGTAAAATTTATGTACTTGACGCAAAGTATTATCGGTTCGGTATTACAGGAAATCCGAAACACCTGCCCGAATCGAGTTCAATCAACAAACAGATTACTTACGGTGAATACATTCATAACCAAAGATTCAATGGGAAAACTGGAGATGATGTGCCAGTATACAACGCCTTTATTATGCCCTACAATGCCGAAGACAATCCTATCGATTTCAGTGATATTATTGCGAATATCGGAGAGGCAACTGCTAAGTGGAAAACCGTCCGTAACAAATATGAACGGGTTCAAGGAATAGTTATTGATATTCGCTTTTTAATGTTCCATTACGTTGGGAAACCAAAAGATCAAATAATGCGGTTAGCACAATCAATTGAGAGTGCTTTCGAAGTGTCAGGCGGTCACCTACCCACTGACGCTGCATCTGTAGTGGTGTAGAGGCTAATGATACCAGAATCCCAGATTTCTGAAATACATCATGGTTCTTGAGATCCACCCATTGGAACTGAATCATAGTTGGATAGTATTTGGAAGAAGTGGATACTAATACAATTCACAAGTAAGTATGCCTGAAAACACTGAGCTGACTGATTTAATGACTACTGGTGCGCCCGAGGTTCAAAAAGGTGTTTGATGGTTCGGTAGGCGTAAAGATTGCATACGATGAATAATATGAAAACTAATCATAAACTGATGAAGTTTTCCTGATTCACAAAGCATCAACTTGCATCAATAGGATGGGATTTCAGGGCCTGATTATCACCGATGCACTGGAAATGGGGGCCATCACTAGCGGCTGGCCGCCGGGGGAGGCGGCAGTTGAAGCTTTCCTAGCTGGAGCGGACATCCTTCTGATGCCGGCTTCGCAGCAGGAGGCATCCGCAGGATTGCTGGAAGCCTGCCAGGAAGAGCGGATCACTGAGGAGGAGCGGCTGGATGCATCTGTCCTCCGAATCCTGAGATTAAAAGAAGCTGCAAGGCTGGTGAAATGAAGCGTTGTCATGAAAAAGCAGGTGCCATAAAGAGTAGGCACCTGCTTTTGTTTTTGTTCAGTTCCTCTATCGGTTAATGAAGCGATGTTTATTCCAGTGAGAAAGCTTCGGGTACCAGAACGGTATCAATGATGTGAATCACACCATTGGACGCTTCCACATCTGCTGTGGTCACGGTAGAAGCATTAATTTTAACGCCGTCTGAGAGGTCAATGGTCAGCGACTCACCCTGAAGGGTTTCAGCTTCCATGCCGTCCACCAGGTCGGTGGACATCACTTTGGCACCAACCACATGGTACAATAGAACATCAGCCAGCTGGGGATGTGCCAGCAAATCGGCAGCTTCAATCTCCAGAGCTTCCAGGAGAGCTGCAAAAGCTGCATTGGTGGGAGCAAATACGGTGAAAGGACCATCACCGGAAAGAGCTCCGACTAAATCTGCTTCTGTCAATGCTGCGACCAGAATGCTGAAATTTTCATTGCCAACAGCGATATCAACGATGGATGGCAGTTCCTCCTCTTCCTCTTCGATCATGTCATGATCAATGGCTTCCCATGCTTCCGTAAAAGCAACCCGGCCGCCAACAATCACATAAGCGTCAAAATTGTTCATGGTGAGGATCGCAACGGCATAAGCGGCATTGATGTCACTGGCGCAGTAGACGACATATGTCATGTCCTGATCCAGCTCGCCCATGCGGTCTGCCAGCTGCGGCACGGGGATATTCACGGCACCGGGAACGCCGTCTGCTTCAAATGAGGCCGGAGGACGCACATCCAGCACCATTGCCTGGTTCTGGGCAACCAGCATGGCGGCATCTTCAGCTGATCTCGTCAGCATAC
>JAWSUW010000125.1:0-11090 GCA_033549245.1 Bacillota bacterium
AATAGAAATGAAACATCAGTCCGAGTGGGTTGAAGCCATGGATCGTGGAGTAAATGAAGCTTATCGAATGATAGACCGCATTCGGAAACTATCCGCTCAAACAGACTTGTTGTCTCTTAACGCAGCGATTGAGGCGGCCAGAGCCGGAGAACACGGTAGGGGATTTGCTGTTGTTGCCGGTGAGGTATCCAAACTTTCAAAGGATACCAATGCTGTGCTGACAGATATGAGTGGTGTTCTACAAACCCTACGTCATACCAACGAACAAATAAGAGTAGCTATGGATGAATCCATGGCAAAGGTCAGTGATCAATCCAAACTGTTGACAAAACAAATTGAGAGTATGGGCATTGTCAAAGGACAGGCAAAACTGGCTTGTGATCTCAATGAAGACCTTGCAGAGGCGTCTGCACAGGTCAGTGAACAAGGCAAATCGGTTCAGGAGGTGTTCAAGGGGGCGCTTGATGTTTCAGAGAAGATGCATCATGTGGCCGATGATACTCATGCCGCCATAGCCAATCAGACTCAGATAGTGGATCAATTAAGTGCTGCATCAGGATCATTTGAGTCTCTTAATATGAAATGGATGGGACGTACATTCTCTGAAGTGAATGATGCCCCTTCAATAACAGTGGCGAGTTCTCCATACGAACCTTTTGTTATATACGATGAGAAGACTCATCAGATCACTGGAACAGACGTGGATTTGATCAAGCGAATATTTCCAGAATACAAAGTGGACTTCAAAGTAGTACCATGGGATACTTCTATTGAGATGATCAAAAAAGGGTATTCACAGATACTTCCGGCGATATCCAAACAGTCGGATCGAGAAACCTATCTGATTTACAGTGACAACTATCGCAAAGTGGAAAGCTATTCTTTCTATGGGATGGAAGGAATCACCCAAAACGTGTTGAAATTGCAAGATTTGAAGGGATTAAGAGTAGGTGTTGTTAAAGGCTACCGATATTTTCAAGCATTTGAAACCTACAAAGACTGTGAAAAGAATGAGAGCATCAATGAACGTGTCTTATTTGAAAAACTCGCAAAGAAACAGCTCGATGTGATCTTGGTCAACTCTTATGTCGGTGATCACTTGGTGAAGACCAACAAGAATTGGAGTGGATTGCCAAAGCTGCCTCTTGGATATGTGTCACATGAAGCAGATACGAGAATGGGATTTTCAAAGGATGAAAAGGGGAAACGATTATTGACCTTGTTCAATGAACGTCTTCCCGGATTGATTCAGAATAAATAGGGTATCAAGTATCAAAACGTTTGATTGACAGATTGGAGAATGATCAATGTGCACGATACTTTTTGCTTATAAAACGCATCCGGAATACCCCTTCATTTTTCTAGGGAACAGAGACGAATTTAAAAACAGACCTTCGATGAGCGCACATTTCTGGGAAGAACACTCAAATGTTTTCGGCGGAAGGGACCTCATCGCATGCGGAACATGGACTGGAATTACAAAGGATGGACGCATTGCATTCATTACAAATCATAGACAGTTGCCACTTGAAAGGAACGTCCCCAAATCAAGAGGTGCACTGACAAGTGAATTTTTAGTAGGAGAGGAAACGCCTAGGCTTTTCCTGGAACGCATACAAAAGGAACACATGGATTACGCACCATTCAACCTGGTTGTAGGCAATTTGGAAGAGTTGTGGTTTTATTCCAATATTGAAGATGAAATCAAGCAAATAAAGCCCGGCATCCATGGACTCAGCAATGGTTTTCTCGATACACCTTGGTATAAGGTGGAAAAGGGGAAGCGAAGGCTTGAAGATCAGATTGGAGATGAGCTCAAAGTGGGGGATCTCTTCGAGATTTTGAATGACGATGAAGTTCCACCGGATGACCTGCTTCCGAGAACTGGAATTTCAATCGAACTCGAACGGACACTATCTTCCATCCATATAGAGACCCCTGAATATGGGACAGTTTTCAAGACAATCATTTTAGTGGACCGATATGGACAAGTCAGTTTTTATGAGACGAAAGATAAAACTTCAATAAAGCTCGCTTCAAAATTTAAAATCAATCATGGATAAAGAAACGTCAGCCCCTCGGCTGACGTTTTGTGTTTACTCACGGTATTCAAGTATGTCACCGGGCTGACAATCCAGTGCTTTGCAGATGGCCTCAAGAGTTGAAAATCTGATGGCTTTGGCTTTGCCGTTTTTAAGAATGGATAAGTTGGACATTGTTATTCCGACCTTCTCTGTAAGTTCAGTAACGCTCATTTTTCTTTTTGCCAGCATCACATCGATGTTGATTATAATTGCCATGGCTGCCTCCTTACACGGTCAGGTCGTTTTCGGATTTGAACTCAATAGCATCTTTCAGAAGCTTTTGAAGTATGGCAGCGAAAAATGCAATCACCGTTGATGCAAATATTAGGATCAATCCTATAAGTATTATTCCTGGAGCGTCATCGAACTCACCTAAAATATAGAAGAAAGGCATTATGAGAGTATACATTATACTGATGGCATAAGCACATTGCTTGATATTCTTAAGTGCCTTAACAGAAAGGTCCGAAAACGCCATGTTGGCATCTATGAGGTTAAGGAGCTTGAAGGACTGATAAAGTGCCAAATAATAAGGTATAGCTGTGGCATACATGACAACAAGGACGGCGTATATAAAAGTACTGTATTCAGGATGATATCCTAGAATTTCCTTAGCGATGGACGGCATGACTAGAATGCAAAATGCTAGTATGGGAAGTCCCATAACGATCAGCACAGATTTTAAAAATAGTGTTGTTCCTTTTTCCATGAATTGACCTCACACGTTTGTATTTTGTGGAAAACCTTAAAATTATAGTATCAAATCATTTATCGAATTGCAATAAATATTTATTGAGAAAATGTAATGCCGATTGCGTACCAGGTACGCAATCGGCGGTTCGCAAATGAGAGCCATTTGGCTTGAATTCTATGATATAATATAAAAAAATCATATGAGGGAGGCGTATTGTGAGTAAGAGATTTGCTTTAATATTAATTGTGATGATTGTTATGAATTCAGTGTTTATGACTGCATGTGGTGTAAATCAAACGGAAAATTCTAGTGAGAATGAGCCAACAGTGGAAGCAACTATGAATTATAGTGTCGATTCTCAATTTCCTAATGAAAAATTAGTGGACTATTTAGCACAAAGTCCGTTTTATTTGCCAGATCATATGAATGCGATTTTTGAAGATACTGATTATCTGGAAAAACGTCGGATTATGATTGCTGATTTGATTGGTGTGGCCGATATGACGGAAAACAATTCAAAAGTTATGATCAGCAATTTGGATTTGGCCCAGTCTTCGCTTCTTAATGCGCTTGAAGACATCGGTAAAAAAGATGATATAATTCAACAAATCTATGATGATTTAAACGTCGAGTACTCAGAGCGAATGATTGAACTTAGTAAACTGGTATCGAAAATTGAAGTACTGAAAGAAAACTTCTCTGATGATTCTTATGTTAAAGCGTGGCAAGATTATGAACTGGTTCAAAACAGCTTGGATTTGACAACAGCGATTATTGATTATTCCCTTAAGATTTTTTATGACAGTTATATTTTAGAGGAATATGTTCTGGAAACACCTGAACTTTCAGAATACAGTGAGCTGGTAACAAGTGTGATTGAGATGCATGGAAATTTCGATTTTGATGACTGGCTTTGGGAAAATTTATTTTTAAATGTTGCTGAAATCATCAACCGTTTACGAGCTTTAGAACTTGCAGATGCTTATGCTGTTTTGTCGGCAGTTGAAAAAACTACAGCTGAATGGCAAATGGCTAAGGAGCAACTTGATAAAACCGATCAAATAGGAGATTTAAACGAAGTTGAACGCAAATTGCTGGATTCTGCAGTGGAATCAAATATTCAACTGCTCATGGATTATTCTGAGGGGATTAGAACTACTAATGGTATGGAATTTAACCTGTCATCCGCATTAGTTAAAACGTCTTTTTCTGGCGAATCAGCAAACGTAAGAAGTGAAGTTGCAATTGATCAAGCCATTGAGATTTTGGAAACTCCTATGAGACCTGCTGAAAAGAAACAATCCATCATAAAAAAAATGTTCACAGCCACAAAAGATGCAGTTGCTGGATTCGCAGGAACCGTTATTGAAAAAGCTTCAACTGCAACCTACAAAGTGGCAATAACAATAATCGGTAAAGATTATGGATTGAGTCAAGAAGATATAGACGAAGAAAAAAGAATGGCCAAAGAAGTGGAACGTCAAAGAATTGCAAATGGTACAGCGGGTTCCCAAGTAATAAGAGATGGAATTGCTTGGATTGAAGAAAAGGAAAATTGGTTGGGAAATTATGCTGAGTCAATATTGGGCAAGGATTCTAAAATTGCAAAGGCAATTACACTCGGATCACGATATGGCATTCAAAAGTATACCAGTGCGGGAAAAAATTTAATGCTCATGTTAGATCAGAATGCCACTGCTGAAGAGTTGGCGAATGCATTTTTAGATGTAGTATCCACAACATTGGGAGAATTAAAGGTAATAGATAAACTCGTTGAGAATTTCGATAAAGATAAACAAGATATGATGAAAAAAATTTTTAAGAGAACAATGGATGTTCAAAAGCGAACAAATGACTATTTAACGGATGAAATGAATAGATATAAAGAAGAAATCATTAAAGAGTTTGAAGCCAATTCATCCAAAATGGACGAACCTGATCAAGTTATTACAGCAAATGAAAAATTGGAGGAATTGGATTATGAAGCTTTGGGAAAAACTGATGACAAAATTAGCGAACTTTTCCCACAAAATCTAAGCTTCAGTGAAGAGACTGTGTCCTTGGCCAAAAATGAAGTTCTAAATAGGATTCAAACATTCGGAGAAAAAAATGAAGTGACTGTAATAGAGGAGCAACCAATCGTGGATCAAGTGATTGATGAAGAAGTCGTTGAAGACGAACCAGTTACAGAAGAAGAACCAGTTACAGAAGAAGAACCAGTTACAGAAGAATCAGAAGATGAGGTAGTGGATACACCGGTCAATAAAAATCCGCAGATCAACTATGAGTTCCTAAGTAAAAAAATAGGAGATTATTTTGGAAAATTTACAATGATTCAAACTGAATTCGGGTCTACTGATTTAAATGACGCCATTCAGATTATTGTAAGTGAAAAAAATATAATAGTGTCAAGTGTTGGAAGTACTTTCGCGTTCGGACAAGCTGTGAGCATGAGTTTTGAAATTCAAAAAACTGATATGGCTGGAAGAATCATTGGAACGGCATACTTGCCTGCTGGACTGATTATTAGGGAGGATAAGGAACCCGTAAGTAGTCACAAAGCCTATTTATCATTGAATTTTAGCGGTGATACAGCGTCTGGAATGATACAGCTCCATTATGGTGAAAATGAAAGAATCGGGAACTTGGAACTTGAAGGCTCCAGATAATTGAAGAACCGCCAATTGCGTACCTGGTACGCAATTGGCGGTTCATTCTATGCTTCGTCTTCTTCATCTTCCTCGTCAAACAAAGTGTCAAACACTTTGGATACAAGTTCATATTCTTCATCGCTGGTGATTTCAGTAAGTTCAATTGAACCATCTTCATAATCAAGGAAACCATAAAGCATTGCAATTTCCTCTTCTGGATGTAAGAGAGCGATGTATTCCTTTTCATTGACCTCAAAGATTTCAATGATTGGGCATTCCATTTCCTCACCAGTCTCAAGTTCAATGGTTACAGTATGTTGATGATGTTCGTGATCATGATCGTGGTCGTGGTCTTCTCCACAACCACATGAATGATCCGCTTCTTGGTTGTTTTTTAATTCAGACATAATTTCACCTCAAATAATTTTATAATTGATTATACACTGTAACCGTACCTGTGTCGAGTGAATTTCTGTTCATTTGATTTTAGCTTTTGATCTTATAGACCTTACCGTCTTTGGTCCTTTCCATGAAACCGTACTCGATCAAATAACGGCGCAGAGTTGTAAAGTCGTGAAAAATCAGCTTGAGAACTTCGTTGAGTTCGATCTCTGAATATTTTTTTTCAGGATCCAGCGAATCCGCAATCGCTCTTAAAATCACTATTTTCTTTTTTTCCTTGGGAGAGAAAATTTTTAGCTTTAACGGATCAAGTGAATAAAACATATTTTCGAGAATCTTCTTTTGTTCTATCTCAGAAATAAAATAGCGATCATCCACCATAGTGGCTTTCGTATGAATTGGCATGAAATCACCCCTTTCTTCAAATATCATTTCATATATGGAGAGAAAAACTTTTGCCTGTCTGGCTTTTTCTTTCATGGTGAAACGCAAATGCCTTACTGTTGAAGTAGATAGGGAAAGATCACTTGCGATTTCCTTATCGCTTGAACCACTGGCCATCAACGATATGATTTCCTTTTGGTTGTCTGTGAGTGTTGTGAGTTTTTTATCCAGTGAAAGAAGATACTCAAGTGTGTGTCCGTGTTCTTCTTTGATGTGGGATTTTATTTGATGCTCCGCTGTGAAGAAACGCTCGCCAACAGGAAAAATTTCATCAAGATTATAGGTTTTATTGCAAATCAGACATTGATAGGCTTCAATGCTTTCGGAAAGTTTAAACCCTTTCTTTATTTCTTCGATATTAAGTGTGTTTATGTCCATGCCCTGCCTCCTAAAACACATATTTTATAAACGTTATTCAAATAAGTTTGTTAAATAATACAACACAAAAGCATTTTTGTCAAATCTCGTAAGAATTATCCCAATTTTATTTGATGAATGTTATAATATATATGGATTATAAAAAACTTAAATGATGAAAGGAATGGATCATATGGTTTTTGTGGAAAATATTATTCAGTGCGAATTGAATTACACAAGGCAATTCTGTGTGGAGTATGAGGATGAGAATATCATTCGATTTAGGAATCATGAAATTAGAGATATGCACAGTCACAATTTCACTTACATCAAAAAGAAAGAAAAAGAATTAAAGATTAGAAGTTTGATTGAAGAAGAAATTGCAGTCTGTAAGAATGAAAGAGTACAATACTGTAATCTCATCATCAACTCAGATGTCCATTCTAGAATACTTTCATACATTCAACACCCATCAGTACTCAGTATAAATGGATTTTATAAATTTGATTTTTCAAAATTACAATCAATCAAGAGCATCGAAGGATGTAGAATTGAGAAAGTAACAACTGTGGAAGCTCTTGATGACATACTAACAGTTGATCTTGACGCTGATGAAGCCATCAATGGAAGAGATTTTTGTGTGAGAAGGTGTTATGGTAGAAGTCCAATTTATTTGAAAGACAACAGTGTTGAAGCATATTTGTGCTATCATGGGGACGATTTGATCGGGCGTTGTGATTTGTTCATTTCCGGAGAAGTCGCAAAGATTGAGGATTTCAGCATTATTGGGAAATATCAGAGGCTCGGATATGGATCGACAATGCTTAGAAGCATGATAGAAAAAGCGATAGATCGAAATTGTGAAACAGTTTATTTAGTGACCAATGAATTGGATTCAGCAAAATACATGTATGAAAAAAATGGTTTTGACAAAATTGGTCAAATGAGTGAAATACGCTTTATTTTGTAGGATGATTCATAAACTAAATAAGATTTAGGGGGAAAAATGAAGAAAATTCTTATGATTACCACTGGTGGTACAATTGCATCTGCGGACACTATCAATGGTCTCGCGCCAACGTTCAACGCTGATGAACTATTGATGTTTATGCCTGAGATTCGTGAAAAAACAACAATTCAAACAATATCTCTCATGTCGATTGACAGCACGAATATGACACTTAGCCTGATCGGAGAAATAGCGACCGCGGTGTATGAGCATTATGACGCATACGATGGTTTTGTGATCACACACGGAACTGATACTATGGCATATACCTCGGCGGCTCTTGTTTATATGCTCAAAAATTTGGGAAAACCTGTTGTAATCACTGGATCGCAAGTCGTTGTTGGAGCTTTGTTCTCGGACGTCAGAAAGAATCTATCGGATGCGTTCTTGTTTGCTCGTGAAGGCATACCGGGTGTGTTCATCTCATTTGACGGAATCATCATCAATGGTTCAAGAGCTATGAAATCCAAATCCAAAAGTCGAGATGCTTTTGCCAGCATAAACTTTCCCGTTGTAGCTGAAATGAAACTTGGGATGGCAAAATATAATAATCTCATGTATCATGGGATCTATTCAAAGATTTATGTGATTGATAAAAGTAAGTCGCTGGAACTCAACACCAATTTTTCAGAAGACGTAATCGTCGTGAAATTGCATCCTGGTACCAAACCGGAATTGTTTGATTATATTAAATCCAATTACAAAGGTGTGGTAGTTGAAAGTTTTGGAGTAGGTGGTATACCGAATGAGACTTCCAACATCTCTCAGAAGCTGGATGATCTCATTGATGCGGGTCTTTCTGTTGTGATCACAACTCAATGTATTGAAGATGGTACTGAACTTGGTGTCTACGCTGTGGGTCAAATTGGTTCATCAGAGATCATCAATGCCGGAGATATGAATACTGAAGCCATTGTCATGAAACTCATGTGGGCACTTGGCAACTATGAAACACCAAGTGAAGTAAAAAAGTTTATGGAAACTACAATTATGGGTGATGTTCATTTTGAATAAATTAAAACTAAGAGCGTGCATTTTTTTGCACGCTCTTAGTTTTCGCGTAGTTAAGTTTCCTTCGGAAACTTATTAGCGCCTCAGTCGAATTGACGAGAAGTAATTGCTAATATTAATTTGCTCGCTCTTATTTTACGCGTAGGTACAATATTTCCGCGATGCGGAAATATTGGGCGACGTGGTGTTTGCAAGCAAACACAGGAGCCTATGTGAATATGTTCTGTATGTCACATAAGTTAACTTATTAGCTTCAATGTTTTGTCTCACAGGCTAGTATAGTTTCTTTAGGAAAATTTCGAAATATATGCTGAGACGCTAATAAGTTTCCTTCGGAAACTTAACTACGCGATTTTTTGCTCCGCAAAAAATTATCCGACAACTTATCCGCAACCTCCAGAAGATGTTCCTTATCCTTAAGCCCATCCACAAAACGCTTCGGAATCTTAGAAAATCCTACTTGAGCACCAATCAGTGCTCCAGTCAACATGGCTCTAACCTGATTTTGACCACCACCATTGAGTGCATTAAGTACGCCTGCCTCAAAATCATCTGCAAATCTTGCACCAAGATAATATGCGGCTGGTAACATATGATAAATAGCACAAGGCATTCCATAAACGATTGAAACTTTCCATGCGGGTTCAATCTGAATGTCCTTATCCAATGCAGCCTTTGCCATATAGCCAGGAGATAATAGTGCGTCTGGAGATGCGAATAATCCTTCGTTTGATTTTGCCTGTTCTCCTTTTTTTGGTGCACTAAGATTTGACGATGTGACTGCATGAAATGGCAACTCGCCCTTATGCACTTTTTTCATCAATTTTATACTTATTGATTCATCAAGCGGTTCACCGTTTATGAGCATCGCCAAGACCAGGTTGAATGCAACTGAAAGGGAGCCAGTAACATTATCGCTTTGTGTCAGTGCAGTATTCCTTGCAACCACTTTGCTTAGGGTTTCCAAATCATCTGCATAGAAAATTGCATTAGGAATATTTCTTTCAAGGGATTCAGATGTATCAGCGATGCTGGCAACTTGATCCCATGGCAAACCCAGTTCGACGCGCGTGTGGAATAAATGTCGCATCACTTGACTGGTATAGCCTCCTTTACCACCCATTGGAGTGCCATCGAGATGTGGCAATACTTTTTCATCTATCATCTTGCAAAATAAAGTCTCATCATATTCACCATTTTCAATCAGAAACTCTGCCATAAGTTGAATGATCCATCCCTGCTGTGAGAGTTCTCCCGGTTTTAGACCGTCATGGTATCGATTTGCCTTTGGCAGGGTATAATCATCTATCCATTCACCATATTCGGCACGTTGCTCCTCAAGATCGTAATACCAATGTGGTCCCACTCCAAGTGCCTCACCGATGAATGCACCCATAAGTGCACCTTTTGCTCTATCTTTTTTACTGGACATAGTAGTCTCCTTTCTAAATTGTCATGATGTTTGATTGATACCACATTTAATATAAAAGAATCAATTGTAAAAATAAATATCACGATATGTGTTATTTTCTGTTTAGAGTGGGTATATTTGAAATACAAAACAAAAAAAAAATTTCAAATCGTGCACAGGAGGTCACTTATGAAAGAGATAACACTAAAAAAATTAAGAAGATTCAATATGGTTATGGGAGCACTACACTTCATACAAGGTGTGATTATGTTATTTCTTGCTACAACAGTCATTCAAAATATTGCAGAGTTTAAACCGAGCATCATACAATTTTATCTAGCATTCAACACTCAGACACAAAGTCTGGAATCCGCATCGAAAATACTTTTTGAATTGCCGTTTGGACTTATGGTAGCATCATTTTTATTGATTTCAGCTTTGGCACATGCTTTAATCTCGATTCCTAAAAAACTCAACGATCAATATAATTCAGATCTTGAAAAAGGCATCAATCAATTCAGATGGTTTGAGTACGCTCTCAGTTCCTCAATTATGATCGTTTTGATTTCCACATTATTTGGTATCTATGACATAGCGTCATTGACACTGATTTTCATCGTAAATGCTACCATGAACCTTTTTGGACTGGTCATGGAACAACTCAATTCGGGTAAAGATAAGAAAAAGGTCATTTGGGGACCATTCATCTGGGGCTCAATAGCAGGAATCGGACCTTGGATCGCCATATTGCTTTACATGTTTGGCAATGGCAATTTTGATCAGGTACCATGGTTCGTATGGGCGATTGTCGGAACCTACTTCGTGGCATTCAACACATTCCCGGTAAATATGGTTCTGCAGTATAAGAAAATTGGAAAATGGAGTAACTATATATACGGAGAAAAAGTTTATATTACTTTAAGTTTGGTAGCAAAATCAATTCTGGCTTGGCTGGTATTGTTTGGTGCTATGCAGCCCTAATATTTCCGCGATGCGGAAATATTAGGCGACCTTAGTTTGAGGCTAG
>JAWSUW010000126.1:0-11032 GCA_033549245.1 Bacillota bacterium
C
Source organism: Bacillota bacterium (assembly GCA_033549245.1). Classification (GTDB taxonomy): domain Bacteria; phylum Bacillota; class Clostridia; order Peptostreptococcales; family Acidaminobacteraceae; genus Fusibacter_D. The sequence goes on from JAWSUW010000126.1 coordinate 2, forward strand.
ATCATAGGTCGCATTCATAAGTCCATCCATGTCTTTGAAAGCTTTCGCGAGCGTCTTTGCCGCTTTCTCACCAATCAAAGGAATACCGAATCCGGCAATTAGTCTGTGTAGATCATTGGATTTGCTGTTTTCTATGGCTTCGAGCATATTGGATACCGATTTTTCGCCAAATCGTTCCATATTCATTATCGTTTCCGAATGTTCGTTAAGAGTGTAAAGATCCGCTAAATCCTTAATCAAACCAGCTTCAATCAATGTTTCGATCAAGGCCTCACCGACACCGTCTATGTTCATGGCATTTCTGGAGACAAAGTGTTCAAGTGCTCGCTTTATTTTAGCCGGACACATTTCGTTCAAGCATCTGAGTGCCGATTCTCCTTCGACTCTCACCGTTTCTGTTCCACAGATCGGACATTGTTCAGGCAATCTGAACGGTTCACTGGCATCGGGTCTTTTGGTCAAATCCACACGCACCACAGCAGGAATAACGTCACCAGCCTTTTGGACCCAAACGGTATCACCGACGCGAATATCTTTTTCATTGATATAATCCTGATTGTGAAGCGTCGCCTTCCCTATTACAGAACCGGCCACTTTGACAGGTTCAAATATCGCAAGGGGAGTGATGACACCTGTGCGTCCCACTTGTACCTGGATGTCTTTGATGACAGTGGTCGCCATTTCAGCTGGAAACTTATATGCAATCGCCCATCTCGGACTTTTCGCTGTGCTTCCCAGCTGTTCTCTTATTTCAAAAGGACTGACCTTTATGACAAGACCATCAATTTCAAACGGCAATCCATGTCTCTCATCGACCATTTGATCACAGTATTCAATCACATCGTCCATGGATGTAAACCTTTTTGAAGGCGCGGTTTTAAAGCCTAATGAATTGAGCCATTCAAAAGTCTCAACCTGACTATGAAGACCGTAATCCAACGCACTACTGAGCACATCGAATACAAATATGTCCAGAGGACGCGATGCGGCAATTTTGGAATCCAGTTGCCTGAGCGAACCCGCTGCGGCGTTTCTAGGATTTGCAAAACTTTCTTTGCCCCCTAGTGTCTGTTGTTCATTCAGCGAGATAAAACCCTTTTTAGGAATGAAGATTTCCCCTCTGACTTCAAGATTCACAGATTCATTCAGTCTGAGTGGAACGGAACGAATAGTTTTGACATTTTCACTGACGTCCTCACCGATTGTTCCATCACCTCTGGTGGCACCTCTTTTAAAAACGCCATTTTCATATAAGATAGCGACAGAAAGACCGTCGATCTTATACTCGACCACGTATTCCAGCTCTCCGGCTGCCTCTTTGCGTACCCGTCTGTCGAAATCTGCAAGCTCTTTTGCATTGTAGGCATTGTCGAGGCTGAGTAGTGGCGTGTTATGTGGCACTTTTTGGAATGCGCTGAGTACCGAACCTCCTACGCGATGACTTGGAGATAGCGGATCATCCAGTTCCGGATGTTCCTGTTCCAGTGTGATTAGCTCTCTCATCAACAGATCGTACTCACCGTCTGTAAGTGAAGGACGATCAAGCACATAGTAGGCGTAATTGTGCTTTTCAATTTCTTTTCTCAGTGCTGAAATCTGTTCCTTTATTTTTTCTATCATGATCATCACCCTATGGTTTTGATAGGCGCCATACTGGCACTCAGTTTTTTGATTCCATGAGCATCAAATACAATGGTGAGGGTGTCATTGTCCTTGTCCACCGTCACTATCATTCCTGTGCCAAAAGCTTTATGCATGATTTTGTCACCGGTTTTGAATCCACTATTCTCTGGGATTGCCATTTTTTCCTGAACAGGTTCAGCCCCTACTTTGACTGTTGACTTACCCTGCTTCTTTTGCGGTTTTATGTCAAAAAATGAAACGGGCTTTGTCTTGGGCTCAGGGAAAGTTTGAGCAAATTTCTTTTCCTCAAGCCCCTCCATAAATTCAGGAGCCATTTCCTTCAAGAACACACTCGGTTGTCTCGCTTCAAATCGTCCAAAATGATTTCTGTTTCTGGCATGGCTGACGAATAAAAGCTTTTCCGCTCTGGTGATTGCCACATAACAAAGTCGCCTCTCTTCTTCAAGGGCTTCTTCATCATCCATGGATCTAAACGAAGGAAATAATTGATCTTCCAGACCGACTATGAACACTGCTGGAAACTCAAGTCCTTTTGAGGCATGGACTGTCATGAGCAACACACTGTTGTTTTCATCTTCAAGGCTGTCCTGATCGCTCATCAGAGAGGTTTCCGCCAAGAAATCACGCAAGTTTGGATCTTCAGATCTCTTCTCAAATTCTTCAATAACAACTCGGAATTCGTATATATTGTCTATTCGGCCATCGGATTCGATGCTGCCTTCACGTTCGTACGCTTCTATTATTCCCGATTTTTCAATCAAACCGTCAAAAATTTGAGTGACGAAATGAGTATCCAGGTTGGCTTTAAGTCCCATGATCATTTCATAAAACGCCTCAATATTTTGTAGAGCCTTACCCGTTATGCCTTCAATCTCCGCAGCTTTACGGCAAGCATCGAGCATGCTCACACCCAGCATCGCGGCATGATTTTGAATTTTTTCCACGGTTTTGTCCCCAAGATTTCTCTTGGGTTCATTGATGACCCTCTGAAAACTGATGTCGTCTTGTGTGTTGACGATCAGTTTGAGGTAGGCCATGAGGTCCTTGATTTCCTTACGATCGTAGAACTTTGCTCCACCGACGACCTTGTAAGGCATACCGTCGAGCATGAATGCGTCCTCAAAAGCTCTGGACTGGGCATTTGTTCTATAGAGTATGGCAAAATCGGAACGTTTGTAATCCTCATCCCGAATTTTTTTCTTGATTTGCTCCAGCACGAATCTCGCTTCGTCTTTTTCCTCGTATGCAAGATAGTACTGGATTTTCTCTCCGGCTTCCGCTTCAGTCCACAGGTTTTTCTCGCGTCTTCCCGGATTGTGTTTGATGACACTGTTGGCTAGGGAGAGAATATTCTTTGTGGATCTGTAGTTCTGCTCGAGTTTGAAAATTTGAGCGCCTGGATAATCCTGCTCAAATTCCTGGATATTACGGATATCCGCCCCACGCCACCTGTAAATGGATTGATCCCCATCACCAACGACGAAAAGGTTCTGATGATTGGCACTCAAATACCTTACAAATGTATACTGTGCTTTATTGGTATCCTGATACTCGTCCACATGAATGTATCTGAATCTCTTTTGATAATAATGAAGCACTTCCGGATTGGTTTTGAAGAGTTCTATGGTCTTAAGAAGCAGATCGTCGAAGTCCATCGCCTGATTTTGCTTCAATTTTTCCTGATAAAGTTTGTACAGCTTGATGAATTCACGTTCCCTGAAATCACCCTGATGATCCCGTTCATATTGCTCAGCTGAAATCATATCGTTCTTTGCCGCCGAAATCTTGAACTGAGAGGACTTCACAGGCGTCATTTTCTCATCGATGCCAAGTGTCTTGTAACACGATTTGACGAGTGCCTTTTGATCTGTTGTGTCATAAATGACAAAGTCGCTCGAGTATCCGATTTTATCACCGTCACGTCTGAGGATTCTCACACAAATCGCATGAAAAGTGCCTACCCACATCTGCGATGTCACCGGTCCAACGAGAGACTCTATTCTTTGTTTCATTTCACTTGCCGCTTTATTCGTAAACGTAATCGCGAGGATGCTTGAAGGAAAAACATCATGTGCTTCGACCAGATTGGCGATGCGATGCGTCAGCACCCTCGTCTTTCCGGAACCCGCGCCCGCCACGACCAAAATCGGTCCTTCTGTGGCAAGCACAGCATTCCTTTGTACGTCATTCAATCCATCTAAATTCATTAATTCCCTCCGCCTTATAGTATCAGATTAACCAGTAATCCTTGAATCTCACCCACTTTTTTGAGCACACCGATTTCCTTGTGCTCCCGCTTCAAAATCAGATTGGTCAGCTCCACGAGTTTGGCATCCACCTCTGCGACAGTGCGAAGCACCTTCGCTCTGCCCATTCTTGAAAACCCGCGTTTCTCTCTCATTTCAAACCCTTTATGGACCGTTTCCTCAATGAAACCCCTGATCATATCTTTGTATTCATATAAATTCTCTACAGTCCTGTTCTCCACCAGCGCCTGACCTTTATGGTCAATTTCGTCCAGTGCGTATTGAAGCGCTTCTTTTTGTTTGTCATAATCCTTCTGTGCCAGAATCTCAGTAAAACTGATTTTGGGTCTCTCATCCGTCTTCGGTGAATTTGACACCTGACCTGAACTCACTTTGGAAGCCCCCGTCGTTTTGCCAACTTTCATTTATTTGTCCTCCCCTGATTCCACTTTCTCCACAGCAGTCGTTATCCTTCCAATCAGTTCAAACAACTGCGAAGGGATTGCATCTCTCAGATCATTTTTGACCATATGTTTCATGAAATCGGGATTTTGCTCCACAGGAATATTCATATCGTTCGCTTCTTTTATGACGCTCTCCGAGTAGGATCTGAAATCATCGCGGTTGTCAAAATTTTCATACACCCTGGAAATATTCTTTTCATTCATATCTTGAAATCAAATCCTTTCTCGGTTTCGTACGTATAGTCCATAGGTTTCACATTTTGCTGGACACTGAGCATTGGCTTGCCACCATCCGAATAATTTTCAAACGAGAACTCACCCTGCGCATACCCAAGATCATCCAATCCCTCAAACAACTCCCTAAACAACGGTTCAAGTGTGGCTCTGGAGTCACTCATCACCTTGAGGTTCACTCTCCCCGATTGAATGGTCACTTTGACACCGACTTCTCCATGCTTTTTAAGAGACATGCCGAAATAAAGTTCCGTATTTTTAGGATCCAGCTGTCCACCATTTTTTCTTCCATTCATATAGACCTTCATATTACCGATGGTCTCCCCATCCTCAAAAGGCATATTGAAAAACTGAAATTGTTTGCGGCCTTCCTGATCCGGTTGATTCATCATTTGCTGACCAGAAAGATTCATCATCGTCTTCTCCTGACTTTGAATCGTTCGGGATTCCGTCTCCTCTTTCATCATTTTGAGAAGGATTTCTTTGACATTGCCTTCAATCCACTCCTGACTCTTCACGGAATCTTTCATTTCAATTTTGGAAGACACTTCCGATTCGTGATTGATACCCATAAAACGCATGATTTCAGCCACATCTCTGGCTTGTCTCACACCTGTTGAATCCTTGAATATCTCCAGGACACGTTCCAGCTGAGCCTCAAGTTTCACCGGTTTCTCGTTTTGCTTCGGTGAAAACTCATTTATGATCTGGTCTGTTTTTAGTGTTGCAAACGCCTGAACTCTTTTGACTGATGGCGTAAAAGTCATCTTCTCAAAAGTCTCTTTGACTTCGGTTGTGATTTTCACCGCACCCTCAATATCGCCTTTAATAAGGGCATCTTTTGCGTTAAGGAGTTTCGCACTCGCGTGCATCAACTCTTTCTCCATATGCATATCCGTGAACAGCGTCACGTTGCTTTTCATAATCAAATGTTCCAAACGGTCTATTGCTTTCGTGACCACCTGGATCATATCGGCTTTCACAGGTCTTTCCGGCATCTGTAAAAGCTCGACCACTTCCTTTTTAAAGGCACTAAATGTCTCTTTTGCCTCAATGGTCGCCTGAGTGGTTTCCTTCACGATGTATTGCTTGAAATCAAACACCTCAGTAATGATGCTTGCGGCCTGCTCCAGTATATGATTAACTGCATCTGTGATTGCTTTTTCAAACTCGGGGTCGATTTCAAGATCTGATTTGGGAACGTCCTCTAAAATTTCATGATCTGCTGGTTTAGCAGGTTTAATAGAAGTTTCTTGTTCATCGTCAACTTGTTCTGTGTCAACTTGTTCTGTGTCAACTTGTTCTGTGTCAACTTTTTCTGTTGTCTCGTTTGAAACTGGTTCCTTCACAGATACTGGCATCTTCTCAACAGCTTTCACTAATTTTTCAAGCAGTGTGGCCACAGTCTCTTTGCTCAGATCCACCAGTACAGTCTCTTTGGAATCAACGCCGGCAACGAACTGAATCGCTCTCACTACTGCGGATTTGAGATCCTGACCACTCTCCAGAGCTCTTATGATTTCTGCTTTTACTGCTTCTGGCAACTTCAGATTATGAATCAGTTTTTTGACATCTGCTTGTGGCAACCGATCCACCACGCTGTCATCAAGCAAAAGTTGAAGATCCTCCGGATTCGCCTGAAGCGCGCCATGAAGCGCCATCAAATGATCCGACTTCAAATCCACACCTTTGTAAAGTGCCATCTCCACTGTTTCAAGTTTGGATTTGACATCGCCATCCACTGTATTCATGAACTCAGTAACCTCATTGATCGTTTGTCGATCCGGTACCGTGTTATATTTTGAAAAAAGAGCGTTCAGTGCTTTTGCATCCTCACCGCTGAATTTGGGAGCTTCGACTTTGTTTTCCTTTATGGCTTGCCCATCACTCGTTTTTTCTGATATCTTCAGCGATTGGGTCAACGATTGTAACATACTACCAATTTTCATAAGACCACCTCTCTGAGATTATCGGCAAGTGACCCTCTATATCTTAGACGCAGCCAGCCTTTTTTCACGGACATTTGTCACCGTAAGCGAGAGCATTACAAGAGCACCGCCCACAAATTGTTTGACTGAAATCAATTGTCCCAAGTAGAGATAACTGAAAACTATTGTCACTATAGGCAAAAAATTGATGAACAGCGATGACTCAGTAATTCCGAGTAGGTCCATGGATCTCGCAAAATAATAAAACCCTAGAACGGATGCGAACACACTGAGGAAAATCAAATGCATAATGCCCTCGATTGGAACCGCTGACCAGTTGTTTTTTTCGAACGGAGCGACAATCAAGAAAAATGGCAAACTGTATAGGAACTGATAGAAAATGATGGTCAAATAGGAGTAACTTCTAAACAACGGTTTCGATGCCATGGAATAAACCACCCATGACAGAACAGCGCCGAGCATCATCAAATACCCAATGGTCTCTTCCACGACGAAAAGTGATTCAAATCTCAAATCGATGATCAAAACGACACCCGCAATAGAAATCAAAATAGCCAGCACATCAATCTTATCAATCCTTCTTTTGAAAATCAGTCCTTCAAATATAAGTGTGAACATCGGAATGGAGGCAATGATGAGTGCGGCCGGAGATGCTGAAATGTACATGATTCCCGTATTCTCAAAATAAAAGTAAATGGCTATACCAATCGTTCCTGCGAGTATAAATAATGGCCGATCCTTCTTGTGCACTTTCAGGGGTTCTTTCATGATTTTCATCATGGCGAACATTATTGCCGTGGCGATTACAAATCTTATCGCACCTATGGTCATCGGTCCCAGATAATCGAGTAGATATTCAGTGCTCACAAAGGATATACCCCAAGTGATCACTGGAATCGACACACTAATCAGACCCTTCGTTTTTCTTGTCATGTGCTTACCCTCATTGTCTATTATTTTTTATGATATGATCGGCGACTGTTTTAGCAGACGAAAATGCCCACTGAAGATTATAACCGCCTGAATCGCCATCGATGTCGAGTACTTCTCCAATGAAATAAAGGCCTTCATTTATTCTGGACATCAGATGTTTTGCACTTACGTCCTCTAGAGCGACTCCACCTACAGTGACCATGGCTGATGCTTCTCCAGTAAGTGACTGGATTACTACCGGATAAGCAGTCAAATGCTTTATGATTTCTTTTCTGACAGGTTTTGTCACCTCAGAAAGTCTCAGCTCCTTTTTTGCACCTGAAGCACTTAAAATAACCGGTTTGAGACGATCTGGAATATCCAGTTTGTTCATGAAAAAGGCCAGAGGCTTTTCTCCGTTTTCTCCCGCAATTTCCAGAAACAAACGATCGAGTGCTTCATAGGTCATGTCGACAAACTGAATTTCAAGTTTGTCACCTTTCTCAAAGTTCCTGCTATTGTCGAGAATCACCGGTCCACTTAGTCCGAAATGAGTCAAGAGCAGATCTCCTGTGAACCTTCTGGTCTTTTGGCCTTCCCTCCCCATAGATATATGGATGTTCTTAAAGGTGAGCCCGCTCAATTCCAGCAAGTTTCTGTCATCGCAATGAACAGAGGTCAATCCAGGCTTCGCTTCCACGACCCTGTGTCCCAGCTTTTCAGCGATGACATAACCGTCCCCTGTCGTTCCAAGTCTTGAATAAGTCATGCCTCCTGTGGCGACAATCAGATTTATGGAACTGAAGTCACCAGAATCAGTGCGTACAGTATATGTTGATCCATCAAAAAGCAATTCAGTAAGCTTTACCTCTTTCATGATTTTTGCATTTCTGTTGTCACGAATGGCATTCAATAGTGTTTCAAGAACATCATTCGATCTAAGAGTTGCCGGGAACACTTTGCCATCTTCCCTCTCGGTACACTTCAGTCCATGAGATTCAAAATATCTGATCACAGCCTTGTTGTCATGATGTGACAATGAGAACTTCACAAAATTCTTATGCTCGCCATAATGTGAATAGAAAGCCTTGATGTCACCTCCATGCGTCAGATTGCACTGACCGCTCCCGGATGCGAGAAGTTTGAGTCCCAAGCGGCTATTTTTCTCAAGCACAAGCACTTTGAGGGGACTAAGATGTGCAGCCAGATACAATCCTGCCGCACCTCCACCTATAATTATTGCATCATATTTCATGTTTACCTCTTTTACGGTATAATGTTAGTATCAGATTCGATTGGGGACAGGTGCAAACTGGAACCTTGAGGTACCAGTTTGCACCTGTCCCCAATCGGTAGCCTTATACTAAGTATTTCAGATCTACAAAGACGCTAATAAGTTTCCGAAGGCTAGTATAGTTTCGCTTCGCGAGAACCATACCTACGCCCAATGTTTCGTTTCACAAAACATTGTACTTAACTACGCGATTTTTTGCGGAGCAAAAAATAAGGAAGTGATCGACTTGTTTTCAACCGAAGCAGAAGTCAAAAACCTCATAAACGCACTCAGAAACGGCACCGCACCCTATAAACATCATACGATGATCTTATCTGGTCGCGATGACGAGATCAACTCATTCAAAAAAGCGCTGAAGCTCATAGAAAACGACACAGGTTTAGTGAAAATCCTTGTCGGGGACTACGGAGTAGGTAAATCTTTTCTAATGGGTACCTACAAGCATATTGCTCTCAATGAGGATTATGTGATCGCATCGTTTCAAATCAACAATGGCTATCGCTTGAACAAACTGGAAGATCTATACTACGCCATCATGCATAATCTATATTTGAAACACAATCCGGAATCCAAATCTTCGTTTGACGCTATTTTTGACCTGTGGATTGAGAATCTGAAAAACTCACCGTTTCCAGAGCAAACGAGCCATGAGATTCAGACGGTCTGTGATGCACTCTCGAAGTTCAACCTCACTTTTTCTAGGGCGTTTTTAAGCTATATACGTTCAAAAATCCGAGGAGACCCTGAAGCGACCACCACCACAAGTGCATGGCTTTCAGGGGAACAGCATATTCCACAGGGTTTGAAGCAAAAAGTAGATCTTACAGGAGGAGTCGACAAGACCAATTCGCTGGATTTCCTTAAATCTTTCGTCAAATTGATCACTTTGCTCGATTATAAAGGACTGATCGTTTTCATCGATGAACTCGACCTGGTATTGCACGATCGAAGTGATATAAGGTTAAGTGCTTATGACAATCTGAAGTACCTTATCGACCTCACCACCTCTGGAGAACTCCCCAATACTTTTTTTGTTTTCACCGGTACAAAAGAAGTGATTACGTCCGAAGAAAAAGGGGTATTAACTCATACGGCGCTTGCTCAGCGACTAAATCTGAACGTTCCGGAAGATTCCGGCTCGGTGCTTCATATTAGCTCACTTGAACCCATTGCCTTACTGGAATTGACAAAAAAAGTCTTGAAACTTTATAGCAGCTTCACAACTCTACCGAATCACATCAGTGCTGAGACGCTATATGATGAAATCAATAAAAGCGAACCGAAAGTAACACGTCATTATGTCACAAAGCTCATCGAAAGACTGGATACTGAAATCCTATGATTCACCTGAACCTATCTATCATTTTAGCATAGGTTCACAACAATTTTATATGCTTTTTATAAATAATATTGAAGGAAGGTCACAATGAAAGGTACAGTAGTAAACATCTGGCTCAACACAATCACCAAACTCTATGGAGAAAACACAAAAAATAAAATTCTGACCGAACAAGGTTGGAATCCAGGTCGTCTGATCACTCCACTCGAAGAGATTGAAGACAAACGCGTTTTTGCTTTGATCGACGCATTTGCAAAGAACAAAGGTATGAAAAGTGAAGAACTTTGGAGAAAACTTGGACAAAACAACATCAAATCTTTCCACGATTGGTTCCCGTCCTATTTTGACAATTCAAGTGCCATGGGCTTTCTGATGTTGATGGACAGGGTTCATGCACAACTCACCAAAATGATTCCTGGAGCAAAACCTCCCCGTCTGATTCCGGAAGTCATTGATGAAAAAAACATCTACCTGACTTACAAATCCAAAAGAGGACTATTTGAATATCTTGCAGGACTATTTGAAGGAGTCGCTGAGCACTATGGTGAAAAAATCGATGCAAAAATTGTAGAGAAATCCACCGAAGCGGATGGCACTCATGTGGCCAAGTTCCTTCTTACATTTGAAAAATCTCCAAAAACCATCAAAAAATACAAACTCACAAAGTTCTTGTCGTTCGGATTCATAAAATCCTTACCGATTAAGATCATGCTGATTCCAACACTCCTTACAGTAACGATTATCGCGATTCTAAACGGTGTTGAAAACATACCATTATTGATTGGAACACCAATACTTGTATTCCTTTCAGGCATTTTTGTGGCCGGTGCAGTCATGAAGCCGGTAAACGAAATCCATGAGGAACTCGAAAAAATCAGGACACTCCAGATTTCTGAAGATTTGATAGTAAAAACAGGGGACCATATCGAATCAACCTATCGCGACATTG
>JAWSUW010000127.1:0-7971 GCA_033549245.1 Bacillota bacterium
TCAACCATACAGATAAGATGGTCCAAAAAATTCTTGAAATTGGTGAAAGTACAAAAATCGAAGTAAAAAAGATGATTTTTGAAAGGCCATTTGGAAATAAAAGAATTGAACACTTTGCAAAGAACTTAATGATTTATCCTTATGAATCCGATTCATTTGAGGATGACAGCATAAAGATAATCGCTTCAAACAATAGACTCAGCGAAGTAGAGACCTGTGCGATAGAAATTGTCAAATGTATCAGAGAAGGTGGATACGATTGGCGTGATATCGCTGTGGTGACCAACGCACTTTCTGAATATGAAATGACCATCAAAAGGGTTTTTGACGAATATGAGTTGCCATATTTTCTCGACATTAAAGCCAGTGTTTTTGCCAATCCGCTTATACGCTTTATCTTGTCGCTTTGCAAAGCTGTATTTGAACCGAAAAATCCAGAACATGTGATTCAGTTGCTGAAAACTGGCTATTATCAGTTGTCACACGATATGATTTCTGCATTTGAACTTTATACAAAGCAATACGGTATCAAAACATATCACCTTAAAAAACCGTTCACCAAGCCCGCTCTTGAAGGTCTGGACCTTGAGAGCATAAATTCTGTCAGAGCACAACTTTATAGCTCCATAAAGCCAATGACCGAACTTGGATCAAAAAGCACACGTGAAGTCATTTCAGCTCTATATAAGATATTGGTTGAAATGAAAATACTCGATGATATAGATATTTCTGTAAAAAAATTCACGGAGTCACATCAGTATGATGAAGCTCAACGTTTTACACAGGTGTGGAACAAAACTATGGAGCTTTTCGACCAATTGGTTGCAATCATGGGAGACGAAATAGTTGAACTCGATGTGGTTGCGGGACTTTTAGAGACTGGTTTTGAACATATGGAAGTTGGACTTTTACCCCTCAATGAACACCAAATATTGATTGGTTCACTGGATCGTTCCAGGGCTCATCCAATAAAAGTTCTGTTTATCCTAGGCATCAACGATGGCATTTTACCTGAAGTCGGAAGCGATCAACAATTGATATCCGAAGCTGAGAAAGAACGACTACATGAAAAGGGAAACCGCTTCCTTTCAGACAGTAAAATGTTTGTCGATAAGGAAACATTCAATATCTATAGCGCCATGACCAGACCTAGTGAAAAACTTTATCTGAGTTATGCCAAATCTGATGCTGAAGGCGGCGCATTAAGAGCTTCTTACCTGATTTCCAAGGCTAGAAAAGTGGATTTGTCGCTTAAAATTGAACATGAACGAATCTATGAGGGTGACAATCTCACCATCCATGATCATATATCAACCCGAAAATCGACGTTGAGACATCTGGCACTTGAAATGCGTCGTGCAATGGATGGCAGTCCGATACAGAATGCCTGGGTGGAAGTATTCAAATGGTATTCGATAAATGATCCGACAGAGACCACTCATCTCATGAACGCCCTAAGACACGATAATATGGTGGACAAGATCAATGAAGATACTGTTCGAGCTTTATATGATCTCCCGATAAAAACGAGTGTCTCAAGACTTGAAGAATATATCCAGTGCCCGTTCAAATATTTTGTTACTGCAGGCTTGAAGCCGAAAACTGTAAAAAACTTCACTCTGGAATATCCGGACGTCGGAATCCTGTTTCATAAAACACTGGAAGTGTTTGGCAAGCAGATTTATGAACAGGGTTTGAATTGGTCTGAAATGAATGACGAAGTTTGCGATGAAATGATCGGCGCAATAGTCGACAATATGGTCGATACGGATTTATTTCGTTCAAAATTCCAATATCAATATATGATCAGAAAGTTGAAAAGAGTTTCCAGACGTGCCGCGAGGACTCTCACAGAGCATTTGAGACTGGGCAAATTTGTACCAGCGGCATTTGAAATGGTCTTTTCTGATGGAATGAATAGTGTTCCCCCAATTGTATTGTCACTTTCAAATGGTGAGAAAATACTGCTTAGAGGGGTTATTGACCGTATTGACATACTTGAGACCAATGGGAAAAGTTATGTTAAAATAATCGATTACAAATCTGGTTCAAAACAATTATCACTTTCAGATATCTATAATGGACTTCAAATGCAACTGATGGTCTATTTGGATGCTTGCCTCGGTCACCCGGAATATTTCAACTCTACTGAATTGTTGCCGGCGGGAGCATTTTATTTTAAAATTGATGATCCGATGATCGAAACTGCACTACAAGTAAAAGAAATGGTAGAAAAAGAGATTGCGGGTCAATTGAAACTCGATGGTTTGGTGGTTGATGATGTCAATGTCCTGAAAAATCTGGATGAAAAATTATATGAAAACAATCAATCACAAGTCGTCCAAATCAAGATCAAAACGGACGGTTCATTCACAAAAGATTCTAAGACCTTGCCACTTGAAAGTTTTTATGACATGATTCATTGGGTCAAAAAGACTATAGTGGATGTTGGAGATGAGCTTATAGATGGTAAGATAGACATAAAGCCATGTCAATCAGGATCGTTCAAAAGCTGTGATTATTGTGATTACAAAGCTTTGTGTCAATTCGATACCCATTTTGAAAGCAACAGATACAGAGTACTCAAAAGTTACAGCAACGAAGAAGTTTTATTGAAGGTAAGCAATGGAGGCGAAAATGGCTAATTGGACACTTGAACAACAAGCTGCAATAGATTTGAGAAATACCAATATTCTTGTATCTGCAGCAGCGGGTTCGGGCAAGACTGCCGTGCTTGTCGAGCGTATCACCAGACTTATACTGAACAAAGAGACTGAAGTGGATCGGATGCTCGTTGTGACATATACAAACGCAGCTGCTGGAGAAATGCGAAGTCGAATAGAGGAAGCACTTGCAAAAGCAATAGAGTCCCATGAAGCAGATGGGATGGCACTACATGAGCAAATCAAGCTTTTGAATAGGGCAAACATAAAAACATTCCATGCCTTTTGTCTGGATATTATACGCAACCATTTTCAAAGTGTGGATCTTGATCCGAATTTTAGATTGACACGAGACACGGATAGGCTCATTTTGATTGAACAGGCACTGGATGATGTCCTTGAGAATTCATATGAGAAGCCAACGCAAGAGTTTGAAGACCTGGTTGAAGCTTTTTCAGGAAATCGAAATGATGAAAAATTGAGAACGATGATCAAACAACTTTATGCTTTTATCTTGAGTCAGCCATATCCTGTCCAGTGGCTGAAATATCAAATGGAAGCATACTCAGATCCAGATCATCCATTAAGAGCGCAATGGGAAAAGATTCTGCTTGAACAAATGTCGGATAAAATCGAGGGTGCGATTCTTCTTTTACAAAGAGCATCGGATTTGTGTCTGGAACCAGGTGGTCCCGAACCATATATTCCTACTTTCGCTTCTGACATCCAAATGTTCGAGAGACTCGCTGAGAGTGCTCAAATTGGTCTCAAAGCTCTTGAATTGACTATGGCAAGTTCAAAATTCGATAGAATAGCCTCTATCAGGAAGAATGAAAAAGAGCTATATGATGAATCCTTGATAATGGAAGTCAAAGATGTCATCAGAGATAAAATGGTGAAAAAGCAAATATTTGAGGGCATGAAAAAATTCTTCGACTATAAGGATGTGGACCGTTATAATTCTGAAATGCCTGCACTTTCCAAAATGCTAGAAGAGTTGTGCCGTTTGACTCTTGCGTTTGAAGATCGGTTCAGCCAACTCAAACGTTCAAAAAATCTAATGGATTTCAACGATCTTGAGCATTTTGCGATTAAAATTCTCGAGGATGCACGCATCTGTGAGGTTTACAGAGACAAATTCGATTACATCTTTGTTGATGAGTATCAGGATTCCAGCGGGATACAAGAAACAATCGTCAAAAGAATAATGCGCAAAAACAATTTGTTTATGGTCGGCGATGTTAAACAGAGCATCTATAAATTCCGTTTGGCGGATCCAGAACTTTTCATTGAAAAATATAAAACCTATGCACATTTCGATGATTTGATTGATGATAGTGCTGATATCCGTGAAGCCATTGAAAATCTCAATATGAAATTAAGACAAGAAGAGTCCGAGCAGTTCATTCGAATAGATTTGAAAAACAACTTCAGAACCAGAACGGATATCCTTGAGCAGGTCAACAATGTATTTGAACAAATCATGTCTGAGAAATTGGGAGATGTGGCTTATGATCATACTGCGAAATTATACGGTAAGATGCATTTCGAAAAATCAACCGGACCATATGTGGAAGTGAATTTACTGTCAAAAAAACCATTGGATGACGAACTTCAGGATGACGCAGAATCAGAACTGAGAACAGATGAACTTGAAGCGAGAGCGATTGCGGGTAAAATCAAGTCCTTGATCGGTACGACAGTCTATTTTCCAAAAGAAAAAGTGTCGAGGGGTTGTGAGTACAAAGATATCGTAATACTCCTCAGGAGTTCAAAATCATGGACGCCGACCTTTGAACATGTTTTCATGGAGGAAGGGATTCCACTTTATGCGGACAGCCAAACCGGATATTTTGATGCACTGGAAATCAAGATGCTGGTAGAACTTTTGAAAATCATAGATAATCCTTTGCAAGACTTGTCACTGTTGACAGTCTTAAGGTCACCGGTTGTAGGACTCGACGTAGAAGAAATTGCTCAGCTTAGAATCCTGACTCCAGGAATCCAGTTTTACTATTACAAATGCAAGGCGATCATCGAAGATTCCAGCATTGAGTTTCCTTCCAAGATGAGGCTTGAAAAAATCTGGCTTCAGTTGGAGGACTGGCGTGAAAAAACACGCTACCTACCTTTGGATGAACTGATATGGGACGTGATGCAAACATCCGGGTACTACAACTATATCATTGCAATGCCCGGTGGAGTAGCAAGACAAGCCAATCTCAAACTACTTGTAGATCGTGCGACGGACCTTAAAAATTCAAAATTATTTACTTTATCTCATTTCATTGCATTCATAGAACAAATGACTTCCACAAGTGGTGATATGGGTGTGGCAAGTAGTATTGGTGAGGAAGAGGACGTCGTGAGACTCATGAGCATCCACAAATCCAAAGGACTGGAGTTTCCTATAGTTATTATCAGCGGGCTTGGAAGAAAATTCAATATGATGGATACTTATGGCGATTTGATTTTGCATAAGAATCTTGGTGTTGGACTTTCGCATGTAGAACTGGATCTAAGAGTCAAATCCAAATCCTTGCCTCAATTTGTCATGAAAGAAGAAATGAAAAGAGAGACATTGTCAGAGGAGATGCGTGTGCTTTATGTGGGGTTGACGAGAGCCGTTGATAGAATGATCCTCTTTGCTACCGTGAATGATCTCAATAGCAAATCAAGCGCATGGGAAAGGGATATCAATTATTACAGTCTATATTCATCAGGTGGATTTATTGATTGGATCATGCCGGCCATAATCAAAAGTGGAACAGTCTCGATCAACGCGGTTTCCGAATCGGCTCTCATCAAGACCGAACGAAAAATCGAGCATGATCAAAGAACGAGGTACGAATTTTGGGAAAATATCAAGGAAGCTTTTCCAGGAACGTTGACAGTAGATGAGGCTATCGAGAAGAGATTGTCTTTTGAATTGCCACGAATTGACAAAAATTTCAAACCACTCAAAGTTTCGGTCTCTGAGAAGAAGCGAGCGATGGATGATTCAGTTTTCAGTGCCCCGGAATTGTCAGCTGTCCCGGAATTCCTAAAAACAGAACAACCTCTCACTTCCATGGAAAAGGGTACTGCAATGCATAAAGTGCTTGAACGTATTGATCTCAGTATGGAACATAGCCTTGAAAGTGTTGAAAGAGTCATAAAAAAATTGAGGTCTTCAAATATTCTGACCGAAAAAGAAAAAAATCATTTGTCATCAATCAAAATTCTTTCTTTTCTTAATACCGAAATGGGTATAAGATTAAGGCGAAGTATTAATATCCACAAAGAAAGACCGTTTGTTTTGATGGACGACGAGCAGCTTGTGCAAGGCGTCATCGATTTATATTTTGAGGAAGAAGATGGATTTGTACTCATTGATTATAAAACAGACTACGTTGGCGGCAAATCGTTATCGGAGCTGTCTGATCGATATGGAATACAACTTCAGTACTATAAAAAGGCTATTGAAACATTATCCAATAAACCGGTCAAAGAAATGCATCTATACTATTTTGACGTGGATCAATTCTTTACATTCCAGAAATTGAGGTCGTTATGATGTTTGAAAAAGAACTGCAATGTGCAATGGATGCAGCGTTTGCGGCAGGCGAGAAAATCATGGAGATTTACAACAAGGACTTTGTAGTATGTTATAAGGATGACACCTCTCCTGTCACGGACGCCGATATCGCATCAAACACAATTATCATAAAGCATTTGGCAAGTATGTTTCCTGAGGATGGCATGCTGTCTGAAGAAATGGATGATGATGAAAGCCGATTTGACAAAAGACGTTTTTGGGTCATTGATCCTTTGGATGGCACAAAGGAGTTCGTCAAAAAGAATGGCGAGTTCGCTGTCAACATCGCTTTGATCATTGAGGGCAAAGTTGTGCTTGGCGTTGTCTATCTCCCGGTCAAGCAAATAATTTATTATGCGATCAGCGGCGGGGGAGCGTTTAAAAAATCTCTCCCTGATCACAAAGCAACTGAATTGCATGTATCAAAACGTATAAAACCCTATCATTTGTTGATCAGCAGGTCACATCCTTCGAAAAGAACACAGAAATTTCTCAGTCACAATGCGGATGTCATTCTCAGTGTCACTGAAATGGGGAGTTCGATAAAAGGTTGCTTGATTGCTGAAGGTTCTTATGATGTCTATTACAATTTTGGATTGTCCATGAAATGGGATACCTGTGCCATGGAATGTATCGTTAAGGAAGCAGGTGGTTTTCTCAAGCGATTGGATGATCACGATATTGATTATATGGAACATGACAAACTCAACAAAGGATTTTATATTCTAAACAATTGGGACAATAGAGTGGATTTAAGCAAGATTTGACTTAAAGCCTGGAGGAAATGATGAGATTACAGAAAATTTCCAAGCAAATGCAAAAGAAAACCCTTTGGGCTTCAGGAGAAAGTACTGAAATATATCTTTATCCTGAATATGGAGATTACGGAACGCGTGATTTTACTTGGCGCGTGAGTACTGCCACTGTAACAGAGGAAACCTCAAATTTCACTGCATTAACCGGAATCAAACGGTGGATCATGCCACTGGATGCTCAGATGAAATTGAAACATTCCAATAACTTGAGATCTATTTTTGAAATTACATTAAAGCCATTTCAGCCACACGGTTTTAGAGGGGATTGGGACACTACGTGTCTCGGAAAGGCAACAGACTTCAACCTTATGTTTAAAGTTGGTTCACATGGTTTGATTAAACATTTAAAGTTGATGCGCTATGAACCTAAGAAATTATCACAAGTGTTCATGGAGGCTTTTGATAGTAGACTTTCAGGGCAACATTCACGGATTACCATCGGAATATATTCATATGATGGCACATTTACTCTAGAACATGAGCAAATTGAATCATCTGAAATGATGTTGGTTCATATAAACACAAAAGAAATAGATAAAGCTGCGGATTTAGTGTTAAGTAATGAGGATACCGATAGTGTGAACATTATTTTGACAGTTGTTTCATATAATAATTAGAATGTACTTATGAGAAAGGAACGGCTATGAAAAATGTACTGATCATCGGAGGAACCTCCGTGACACCAAGAGAAAAAATGAATATTGAAGCATTATTGCTCAGACAAATGGGCTATGACGTCACAGTTCATTTTACAGCTCAAGATAGTGATGAGATTGAAACTCAAAAAAAATGGCTTGACGAGAATGGGATTGCTTCTTATGGTGAAATTTCAGATCAGATTGACTGGGAAAGACTGGGGAAAGAATTGAAAACTCATCAAAATATAATTGTCAAAACAAATTCAATGATTTTACCG
>JAWSUW010000127.1:7981-10969 GCA_033549245.1 Bacillota bacterium
GCACTGGATTTTGCAAAAGTTTATGGAAGAGATGTCTGGTGTGCCATTGATGCCAATTCAGATTCCGCATTTATCGACCAATGCGATTATACCTTTAGATTGGACACCACATGTGAAATGTGTGAAAGTGTAAACAAGATGTGTGTGACTTTTAAGCCGGATGGTTCAATACACTATTTTGAGCGTGATATTGATTCAAGAAATTATAAAATTGAAGTCGGTACTTCCGATTGGAGCACCTTTGATCTTGGTGTGTTCATGTGTGGATTTATCTATGCGTTTGACAAGGGTGAGTATACTGATCAATGTCTAAAATACGGACTTGCCGTTCAAGACGCAATAAAAAAAGGCACCACGCTTGATATAGAAAATTTGATTTCTATATCTGAGGTGCCTCTTCAGGCTTTGGAATAAGAAGTGTGAATTTGGTCCCTTCGTTGAGCGAGCTATCCACTTGGATTCGTCCTCGATGTTGTTCAATGATGATTTTAGCTATGGATAGACCCAAACCAGTACCTCCGTGCTGGTTTTCTTTCATTTTTGTCCTGGATTTATCCGCACGATAGAATCGATCAAAGATGTGTGGCAAATCTTCTTTGGAAATACCGATGCCGTTATCCGAAATGATAATGATGTTGTGTTTTTCCGATGTTCTGAGCACGATGTTGATTTCTCCGTCATCTGGAGTATATTTGATACTGTTGTCGACGAAGATTCGAAGGGCTTGTTTCAATTTATCCAATGAGCCGTAGAAGGGTACTTTTTCTTCAATGGCATCAATGATCTTGTGCTGTGAGTCAATCATTTTTGTTTCTTTGACGATCTCACAAATGAGTTCTGAAAGATTGAAATGATCCATATCCATCTTAAGTGTTCCTTTGTCATTTCGTGCGATGAACAATAAACTTTCGACCAAGCTGTGCATGTTGTCGGTTTCACCCAAAATAGCCTGAATACTTTCATTCAATATTTCGGGATCGTCTTTTCCCCAACGGTTCAGCATGCCTACATATCCTTTAATAACTGCGATTGGGGTTCGAAGCTCGTGTGAGGCGTCGGAAACGAATTGCTTTTCACGTTCATAACTTTTTTGAATGTCATCCAGCATTTTATTGAATGTGTGTGACAAATCTTTAAGTTCATCTTTGGTACCGCTCACATTAAGTCTGGTACTCAAATTGTTGGCAGACATATCCTTCACTTGCTCTGTCATGGTATGAATCGGGCTGAGATGTTTGTTTGCCATTTTTGATGCAGATGCTATAGAGGAGATGATCAGCACAAAACAGAGCACAAAACCGATAGGGAAGGTGGACTCTATGATGTTTTGCAGAGGTTCCATCTTTTTTTGTATGGAGAAATAAACAGGTTCCGTTTGAATATCTATAAAAGTTCCAAATCTGTTCAAATCAGGAAATCTCGGAAAATCTCTAAAATCATATTCATAGAATCGGGTCGCTTCCGCATATGAAAGTGGAGTGTCAGTATTGTAATGAACAAGATCTTTATTCTGATCGTATACATAAAACTCGAGCGCTTCCGATTTTAAATAACGTTCCAGTCCAGCATTTTCATACGTTCCAGATTCTGTCAATGTACTGCTTACAAAGGCATAGCTGGAATCTATTTCATTTTGTGCATTATAGTATAGATAGAACGAAAACGAACCATATACCACGACAAATAGGAACACAATCAAGAAAACCAAACGGAGTGTGTAACCGAGTGTCAACTTGAATGTGATGTTGAAGCGCAACAAAGAAACGAACTTTTCAATCATGGATTCGAAATAAGTGGGTTCGCTTTTAGGACTTTCTTTAACAGAACGAACTGGTGCCGATTTTTTCTGTTTGACTTGTTCCCGGCGACGTTTTTCTTTTTCAAGATGAGCCTTGCGCTGCTCAGTTTTACTTGGCTTTGACGGCTCAACAACAGAACGGCCCGAGGTGTCACCATCCCCGGTTTTTCTCTTTCGTGGGGGAGGTGTTTTTACAATTTGTTGATTTTCTTCCGTGTCTTTACTTATGATCTTCATCTTTAAATAAGTAACCTACCCCTCTAACGGTGTGGATGAATTTGGTACTAAAACAATCATCTATTTTACTTCTCAAATATCTTATGTAGACATCTACAATTTTAGTCTCACCAAAATAATCATATCCCCAGACCTTATCCAGTATTTGTTCTCTGGATAGTGCGATGTTTCTATTTTCAGCGAGATAGTGCAGCAAATCGAATTCGGTCTTTGTGAGTTCAACAGACTTGCCATCATATGAGGCCGTATATTGATTGTAGTCGATTTTCAGTCTGCCGGAAATGAAAATATTGGTCGGTGTTTGTGGTTGTGATGCATTTTTTCTAAATATTCTACGGATTCTCGCCAGCAATTCCTCAATAGCGAAGGGTTTGGTCATATAATCGTCCGCACCGAAATCAAGTCCCATGACTTTGTCCATCGTGTCATCTTTTGCAGTCAGCATGATGACTGGTATGTCTGAGTTCAACCTTAAACGTCTACAGACTTCCATTCCATTGAGTCCGGGAAGCATGATGTCAAGAATGACCAGATCGTATTCACCTTCGAGTGCTTTGTCGAGTCCTGACCTACCATCGTGGGCGGAATCAACAGAAAATCCTTCATGTTTGAGTTCAAGTTCAATAAAACGTGCAATTTTGACATCATCCTCGACAACCAAGATCTTTTGCATTTGAAACCTCCATTTGTAATCGATATCATATATATTTTAATATAGCATTTTGTGTGTGTGAATGCAAAGCAAACCCAGACGTTTGAATGTCATATCTCAGACGTCTGGGTTCTTGGGAGTGAAGGATTACTTATTTCATTCTGTCTTCTTCTTCTTTTTTTTCTTCTTTTGGAGCATTGCCAAAATCAAATGCGTCTTCAACCTTCATTTTCTTGCCATCTGGATCCAATATCAGGATCTTATATCCGAAAAGATATGGAAGGATCAAAAGGAACAGAGA
>JAWSUW010000128.1:0-10913 GCA_033549245.1 Bacillota bacterium
AGGCATTATTATATCATAATATCTTTTGGGACATAATCACGTGTGATTACTTAGGACATTATCACATGTGAATCATAACCTGTCCCCATTTATATAAAACTAAATTGACATTTAATAAGTAATATTATATATTGATAACGCTGCATTGAAAATTTGTTTATTAAGAAATGAAGGGTAAAGGTAATCTTATGAAGAAAAAATCGAGTAAAAGCATAGCAAAGAGCATTATTTTAAGAATTTGTGCAATTGTCATATTAGTTTCTCTAGCAATCGGGGGAATTTCAATATTTGTCAGTAGAAATGCAATGATTGAGCAAGTTGAAATCGCACTAAGTGACACAACTCGTTTGGGTGCTGAGAAGATTGAAATCGCGGTTGAGGATCGACTTGTTGTATTACAAGAAATTGCCAACAGGGAACGAACAAAAACTATGGATATAAGAATTCAGAGACAATCCATAAAAGAGGATATTGAACGACTTGGTTATTTGGATATGGCAATATTATCACTGGATGGAACTGCAACCTATATTATTGGAGAGAATACTGCTGATTTATCAGAACGCGACTATGTCAAAAAGGCGTTAAGCGGTACGCCGAATGTTTCAGATGTATTAATAAGTAAAGTAACCAATTCAGCTGTACTTATGTATGCCGTGCCAATAATGGACAAGGGGAAAGTTGTTGGGGCTCTAATTGCAAGAAGAGATGGCAATGCTCTTTTCGAGATTACAGATCAAATGGGATATGGAGAAACAGGATATGCATACATCATCAATCATGCTGGTGTAACAGTCGCACATCCAAATAGAGATCTAGTTATGGAACAGTTTGAACCGATTGAAGCGGCTAAAACCGATCCAGTATTTGAACCGGTCTCAAAGGTTTTCCAAAATATTCTTTCAACAGAAACAGGAATCGGAGATTATCACTATAAAGGTCAAAATCTTTATTACGCATTTGAACCAATACATGGGACTAATTGGTACCTAGTGAATACTGCAGAACAAGGTGAGGTACTTCAA
Source organism: Bacillota bacterium (assembly GCA_033549245.1). Classification (GTDB taxonomy): domain Bacteria; phylum Bacillota; class Clostridia; order Peptostreptococcales; family Acidaminobacteraceae; genus Fusibacter_D. The sequence continues at coordinate 1,026 of JAWSUW010000128.1, forward strand.
AGTGTCAACAGTTTGATTATGATATTGGCAATTGTGATCATTGTTGCCATAACAATTTCAGTGGTTGTATCTTTGATTATTGGAAAATCAATCGCATCCCCAATTCTGAAACTTACTAAAATAGTTGTAAAACAAGCGGAACTGGATTTTACGCCTGCTAGTGATGATTTGGTGAAGAGTGTAGTGAAAAGAAACGATGAGATTGCTCAGATGGCAGAGTCGTTAGTAAAAATGTCCGTAAATGTTAGAGAACTGATCTTGAGTGTTTCTGAGACCTCTGAACAAGTTTCAGCCACTTCAGAGGAATTAACCGCCACATCAGAACAAGCTTCAACTGCTTCGCATGAAGTTGCTGAAACCATCAACGAAATAGCTAAAGGTGCATCGGATCAAGCCAGTAATTCAATGGAAGCTTCGGTGGCTCTTGGAAATCTAGATATAGAAATTCAAAACAACAATATAAGAACACAAAATCTTTCATCTGCTTTTAAGGATATAAATAATTTAATCCAAAAGGGACTAGAAACCATTGAAATGTTAAAGAGCAAAACAAAGGACAACAGTGATGCTGCGGGTGTTGTTTTTAATAGCATTCTGAAGACCAATGAGAGTTCAGTGAAGATTGGTGAAGCCAGCAGTTTGATTTCGAATATTTCCAATCAGACCAATTTACTTGCACTTAATGCTTCTATTGAGGCGGCTCGTGCCGGTGAACATGGAAGAGGATTCGCGGTTGTAGCTGAAGAAATAAGAAAATTGGCTGAAGAGTCTCAGAAATCATCAACGATGATTACCGAGATGGTGAATGGATTGATCACTGACGCTGAAACCGCTGTGAATAAAATGAAAGAAGCTGGAGAAATAGTAGCATCTCAAGAAAAAAGTGTTTTCACAACACAAGATGTTTTTGTTGAAATCTCTGGTGCAATAGGCAATTCCAGTAAACTGGTTGTTGATATTGATGACTCTAGTGAAAATATGACTAAAACAAATATTGAAATTGTAGATCGTATTAATAATTTGTCTGCAATTGCTGAAGAAAATGCGGCTAGTACACAGGAAGCTTCTGCAGCAGTTGAAGAACAATCGGCATCATCTGCAGAGATTGCAAATGCCAGTGAGGATCTATCTGAAATGGCAGTAAAATTGCAACAATTGATTAAAGCTTTCAAAGTATAAATACATGGGTTGTACCACTCTGTAAAATGAATGGGGACAGGTCCAAACTGGTGAAAATAAATGGGGACAGGTCTGAATTGGTACCTAGCGATGCTAGGTACCAATTCAGACCTGTCCCCATTCTCACCAATTTGGACCTGTCCCCATTTAGATTGTTATGTTATGAAAATTATAATATAATTAAAATAAATGGAGGTGCTGGCATGAAATTCACAGATGTTGCAATTGGCGATGCGATTAAAGTCAACATGAAGTCGATTGCTATTGATTCCTATAAATTACAGGTTCAAAAAATGCCCGAATTAAATGAAAGAGCCACACCGAAATTTGTTGAAAAGAGCATTCGGGACACTGAGTATACATTGCTTTATCTCTCTGATGCCATAAGAGTATCGAGTCCGAAATTGTTTTCGGATTATGTGCTTTGGTTTGTGGATGTGATGAAGAATATTCCGATTCCCATCAAGTATCTTGTAGTGAACCTAGAGTGTATTTCAGATACTATAAAAAAATATTTTGATTTCCGTGAAGTGGAGATCATTAGATCGTACATTAAAAATGGACTGGATCTGATTGAAATGTCTGAGGATCAGAAGACTAAGGTGAGTGAACTTGATCACCCATTAAATATATATAGAAGCGAGTATATCCGCCATCTTTTAAACGCTGAGCGCCACAAGGCAAATGACTTGGTCAAGGATCTTGTAAGTTTTGGTTACTCTGTTCAGGATATCTATTTGGAGATTTTCCATGAGAGCCAGTATGAGATTGGTAGGCTCTGGCAGGCCAATAAGATCACTATTGCTGAGGAACATTACTGTACAGCATCGACGCAGCTGATCATGGGGCAGCTCTATCCGCTTATTTTTGCGACCCCAAAAAAAGATCTGGTTTTTGTCGGTGCGTGCGTTGGGGGTGAACTACATGAACTCGGTGTACGGATGGTCTCCGATTTTATGGAACTAGCCGGTTGGAACACTTATTATCTGGGTGCGAATATGCCCTTAAAGAGTGTCGTGGAGACCCTTATCAAAGAAAAAGCAAATGTATTCGGACTATCTGTCACGATGTCGTTTCATATAAAAGAGGCTGTCGATTTGATCAAAGCTATTAGGGATGAGCCGCTGTGTGCGGGCGTGAAAATTGTAGTCGGTGGCTATCCTTTTATTGTTGATGATCAGCTCTGGAGGACGATTGGTGCCGACGGGTATGCGAGAAATGCGAAGGAAGCCGTTGAGATTTCAGAGAAACTTGTGGAAGCAGGAGGCGCTTTATGACCATGAAAAAAGACATTTATGAGATCGTGGTGATTCTTGATGCCTTGGGAGTGGTTGAGGAGATCACGTTTCCAAAGAAGGATGTCTCGATGTATTTCGGCGTCGGGCTGAGTTTTTCATATCATGTGCATCCAGATAGTTTTTCGAAAGCGCTTTCGTTTATGCTGGAGCTGAATAATAATAAAATTGCGTCCAATCATGAAATGAATTTTATGATTGATGGAAAGGTGAAAACTCTTTTTCTTTCGGGGTTTGCAAAGGATGACCATTTTACGATTATTACGACTCTTCGCAAGGATGACCTAAGTAATCTCAATGAAGATTTGATGAAAATAAACAATGAACAGATCAACAATTTCAGGCTGATGCTGAAGGAGACGCTGAGGGAGCAGGAAAAACAGCAACGAATTGCATTTGATCATTATGATGAAATGAGTAAACTCAACAACGAACTGGTCAATTCACAAAGGGAACTTGCCAAGAAGAACCAGCAACTCAATAATCTGAATGCCGAGTTGGAACGAATTGCCACACGTGATCCGCTTACTGGTCTTTTGAACAGACGACTTATGTTTGAAAAGTTTGAGGACGAGAAAAGGCGTGCCAAAAGGTTGGGATATGGGATTTCCATGGTGGTCATTGACATCAATCATTTCAAGAAGGTGAACGATCAGTTGGGGCATCGTGAGGGAGATATGCTTCTTAAGAAGCTCGCTGAGCTTTCCATGAGCATGACGCGGCAGAGTCTGGATCATGTTTTTAGGATTGGTGGGGATGAGTTTTTAATGTTGCTAACGGATTGTGATCCGGAATCTGCAGGTGAGATTGTAAAGAGGATTGATATCGAGTTCCGTAAATATACGGATATTGCATCGCTAGCTTACGGGGTGGTTGATATTGACCTGGATGCTTGTGGTGACATAGATGTATGTATCATGAAGGCAGATGATATGATGTTTGAGCATAAGAAGGATAGTCGCTAGAAATTGCGAATGTCCGATTGGGGACAGGTACCTATTTGGTGCCTGTTTTTTTGTTGTATAGTTTCCATATATTGTAAATTATATCGATAAATGTTAAAATTTGAGAGGAGGTGTTTATGGGCAGAAAGAAAAGGGCGGTCAGCAGTTCGGGAATATATCATGTCATATCCAGAGGAAATGGGAAGCAATTCATTTTTCATGATGATCAGGATTTCAGTGTGTTTAAGAATTATTTGAAATCGGCGTTAAATTTGCATGATTTGGTGATTTTATCATATTGCTTGATGGGGAACCATTTGCATTTGCTGGTTTATGCTGAGGATATTGGAGAGATGTCATGGGCTATGCATTATTCACTTGGTAAATATGCGGGATATTACAACGCAAAGTATGAGCGTGTGGGCAGTCTGTTTGCTTCGCGGTTCAAGAGCATTCCGGTCATCACAGGAGATTATTTCTTTTGTGTGGTCAAATATATACATAACAATCCGGTCAAAGCGGGGTTGGTTGGAGGTATGGCGGATTATAAGTGGTCCAGCTATGGTGAAATCTTAAGGGGAGGTTCGAAATCTTTAGTGGAATATGGGGCTCTTTTGGCATATTATGGATCGGATTCATCAAGTCAAAAAGAAGATTTCGTATATCAGCATCATGTGCCGAGTCTGATCCCCGATGAGTTGATTGAGGATTATCCGTTGACTGAGGAGGAGCAGTTGAAGGTTTTTGGTGGGGGATATGATTTGAAAGCGCTTGGAAAGGCGAAATCCATGGAACAAGATGAGCGCGATGCATTGATTTTGGGTCTGAAGATTGACGCAGGGCTTACTAACAAGGCGATTGAGAGGTTGACTGGAATTTCAGTGGTCATCATTAAGAGAGTTTATTTGAAATTTGCTCGCAATGTTTGATTTGGCCCGTGTGCAAGGGTATAATAAGACAGAGACGTTTGGAATGGGCAGGTAACGATTTGGACCTGTCCCCAATTGGAAAGGGGTATGACGATGAAAGAAATTTATGCAAGAAGAAGTATAAGAAAATATAAGTCTGATCCGGTGAGTGATGAAAATGTGAAGTCTTTGTTGAGAGCGGCTATGTATGCACCTTCTGCTGGAAACGAGAGACCTTGGCATTTTGTGGTTGTGAAGAACCGGGAGAAGTTGGATGCGATTACAGGGTTTCATCCGTTCACGCAAATGCTCAAGGAAGCGCCAATGGCGATTGTTGTTTGTGCAGATGTGAGCAATCTCAAGTATGATGGGGCATTTTGGATTCAGGATATCTCGGCATCAATTCAAAACATTTTGCTTGAAGCGGTTTCGTTGGGTCTCGGTTCTTGTTGGTGTGGTGTCTACCCGAGAGAGGAGTATATTAGTGAAGTCAAAGCGCTTTTGAATTTACCTGAGCACATTATGCCTGGGGCGATTGTTGCAGTGGGACATCCTGATGAGGAGCGTGAGGTCAAAGAAAGGTTTGATGAGGAGAGAGTTCATTACGATCTTTGGTAATTAGAATATTTATATTTTTTGGGGGGGAAGTTATGTTGACAGGTGAGAAAGTAAAATTGAGAGCTTATAGAAGAGAAGAGATGCCTAAGGTTGTTGCACTCATAAATGATCCGGAGGTCAAGGGGCTATTGACTCCAGGGGTGCCATTTCCATATACGCTGGAGGATGAGTACAAATGGTATGAAAGTTTGACCGGCAACAGCAGCGGGACTTACAATTTTGCAATCGAGACGCTGGAAGACGGAGTGTATCTTGGGGGTTGTGGCGTCAATAGCATCGATTGGAAAAATAGAGTGGCTGTAGTGGGGATTTTCATCGGAGAGAAGACGTATTGGGGCAAAGGATACGGTACCGATGCCATGAAGGTTCTTATGGACTTTATTTTTATGGAGATGAACATTAATAAGATCAAGTTGAATGTATTTGGATTCAATCCACGTGCTAAGAAAAGTTATGAGAAGTGTGGTTTCAAGGTTGAAGGACATTTCAAGCAGGAAATCTTCAGAGATGGGGTGTATCATGATGAATATGTCATGGCGATCTTGAAGGAAGATTATAAAAAATAATTAAAAAGCGAGGTTTTGATTTGTATCAATACCTCGCTTTTTCCTATCGTATGTACTTTAAGCAGTGATTGGATGTAATGTCACTTTTGACAGGTGATACTCTGTCCGGTGACTTGCAGTTTTTGCATTTTTCGTTCAAGAGCAGGTAGGCATCCTTCTCGCTGAAACATTTATTGCAATTAGTCCTCAATTTAATTCTCCTCTGTTCATTATTTTCTGTTGGCTAGTTTATACTCGACGATTGATTTTATGGAACTTAATTCTTCTTCATCAAGTCCTATCCACTCTTGGTATGACAAGATCTCGAACCATGGCTGTGTAGGTTTCTTTTCACCATAAGGTTCTGTTGAATCGGCGACCCCAGGGTGTCCTGCTTGATTCCACAACCAGTCATAGTCAATCTCCATGAGTTCAGCAAAAGTTCTGTAGAAATTTGGGGGAATGTTACGTTGGTCGTTCTCATATCTACTGAGTGTGGATTTTGACATATTGAGTTTTGCTGCGGTGTCTTTTTGTGATAATCCCTTTTTCTTTCGGATATCACGTACTAGATTACCTATTGACATATGATCGCCTCTTAATAATAATGTTATGTTTTTATAAATTTTAGCACAATACACATTACAAATATTGACAATTGCCACAATGGAAATGTTATATAGCACAAATTGCCAATTTGGCAATTTGTGCACCTATCTTCGATTGGAAATGTCTCTAATAGGAAAGTTGAACTTAAAAATAATTTGTGATAGAATTAAAAGGGTTGCGAAATATCCTTGATTACCTTGAATTCAGTGAGTTAAAGGAGCGCGTTATGTATATAGATGCAATTTTGATAGGACTTTTGATCGGCATGATCAGAAATGGACGACTGGTCAACTTCAATAACGCAAAATTTAGGGGCTGGGCAATTGCCATATTGGCATTTGTTGTGTACCTTGTCCCTTATGGACTGAAGATTTTCAGTATCGGTTTTGAGAATCCACAGTGGTTTCCTTTTGCCGCGATGGGTCTGATCGGAGTGGTGGCGCTCGCCAACTTTGACAAGACGGGTATGAAATTGTTTTTCGTAGGAACACTGCTTAATATGGCAGTCATGGCCTTCAACGGGTTCATGATGCCGATAGACATAGAAAAAATGCGCGCACTTGGGTTTGAATCGTTTGTGGAATCCATTACAAATGGCACAGTGGTCAATTACATCGACAGTATGGATGCGACAAAATGGACCGTGTTTTTCTCGAAAGTCATCGCACTTCCGGGTTGGTATCCGCTTGCTAGAGTGGTCAGCATTGGCGATATCGTTATTTCTGTCGGTATAGCGCTCGTGATTCAAAGCGAAATGCTTCTTCATTCCATGCGCACAAAAAATTCAATGATCAGCTTTTCCTATAAATCCAAAATATGAAGCGAATTTAAGCCATCTCTCCGAGTCAGCTCAGAGGCGATGGCTTTTTGTGACTGTTTGGGGAATTCATTCACAAATTGTTTGAAAATTCACAGGTGGAAGTGTGTTATAATAAGAGTTAGGTGACTAAGCTCGAAAGGATGAAGTTTATGAATTTAATGAAGACACTTTTTGGAGATATCAACGCCAAGGAGATAAAAAAAATTGAAAAAATTGTAGATAAAATAGAGAGTCTTGAGCCTCAGATGCAGGGGTATTCGGATGATGTGCTGAGCGGCCAGACGGCTGTACTTAAAGAGCGTCTTGCCGGCTGCGAGACCCTTGATGATATTTTACCTGAAGCACTCGCAGTTGCCAGAGAAGCTGGCAGAAGGGTTCTCGGAATGAGAGCTTATCGCGTGCAGCTCATTGGTGCGGTCGTACTGCATCAAGGCCGAATCGCAGAGATGAAAACTGGTGAAGGTAAAACTTTGGTGGCACCACTTGCGGCTTATTTGAACGCACTGACAGGTGAAGGTGTACATATCGTTACAGTCAATGATTACCTCGCACAACGTGACAAGGAATGGATGGGCAAAATCTTTGAATTTTTAGGAATGACCGTCGGTTGTGTCGTGCATGGCGTCGAAGGTGAAGACCGAATCAACGCCTACAAAGCCGACGTCACATATGGAACCAACAACGAATTCGGATTCGACTATCTTAGAGATAACATGGCCATGCGTAAAGAGCGTTTGGTACAAAGACCGCTCAATTTCGGTATCGTGGATGAGGTCGACAGTATTTTGATCGACGAGGCGAGAACACCGCTGATCATTTCCGGTGAAAGTGCCAAGTCCACAGACATGTACAGACTGGCAAACTTGTTCGCACTCACACTCAAAAAAGACGAAGACGTGAAGATCGATGAGAAGGCCAAAAGTATTGCACTTACCGACGGCGCTGTTGTCGACAAATTCGGCGATGTGGAAGAGGGCAGTGAGGAAAGAAACGGCGTTAGTAAAGCTGAAAGACATTTCGGCATAGAAAACCTCAGTGATCCTGAGAATATCGAGTACTCCCACCACATCAATCAGGCGATTCGTGCACAATTTTTGATGAAACGCGATGTGGATTATATCGTTAAAGACGGCGAAGTCATCATTGTCGATGAGTTCACAGGACGTTTGATGTATGGAAGAAGATATTCCAATGGACTCCATCAGGCGATTGAAGCCAAAGAAAACATAGAAGTCAGAAAAGAGTCCCAGACTCTTGCGACCATAACCATACAGAACTATTTCAGAATGTATAAGAAGATTTCAGGTATGACCGGTACGGCTAAAACCGAGGAAGATGAATTCAGACATATCTACAACATGGATGTTCTCATGATTCCTACCAATAAGCCAATTGCCAGAGACGACCTTGAAGATGCCATCTACAAGAATCTCAAAGGCAAATTCACATCTGTCATAAAGGACATCGAAGCAAGACATGCAAAAGGTCAACCGATACTTGTCGGTACCATCAGCATTGAAACTTCTGAATTTTTAAGCATGCTCCTTAAAAAGAGCGGTATCAAGCATGAAATCCTGAACGCGAAGCAGCATGACCGCGAGGCGGAAATTGTTGCTCAGGCAGGTCGTTACAAGGCAGTCACCATCGCTACGAACATGGCGGGCCGTGGTACGGACATCGTACTTGGTGGTAATCCTGAGTTCCTTGCAAAACGCGATATGCAGCGCAAAGGTTATTCCGATTACATCATCCATCACGTTTCAAGTCCATTTGTGGGCAATGACCCTGAAGTGATTGAGGCAAAACCGATTTATGATGCATTATATGAGGAACACAAAAAAGTAACTGACGCGGAAGCCATTCAGGTCAAAGAAGCCGGCGGCTTACACATCATCGGTACCGAGCGTCATGAATCCAGACGAATCGACAACCAACTCAGAGGTCGTGCGGGTCGTCAAGGGGACCCGGGTTCCACTCAGTTTTACATCTCATTTGAAGATGATCTCATGAGACTCTTCGTGAGCGATAGAGCCAAATCGATTGTTGAATCCTTGGGATTTGACGAAGAGATGCAACTTGAGAACAAGATGCTAACAAAATCCATCGAAAATGCGCAAAAACGCGTTGAAGGCAGAAACTTCTCCATACGTAAACATGTTCTTCAGTATGATGATGTCATCAACAAACAAAGAGAAATCATTTATGGTCAAAGAAATAAAGTGTTGCATGGTGAAAACCTTAGAGAGTATGTCCTTTCCATGATTGAAAAAGTCATAGAAAGAGCGATTCCAATGTTTACGGAAGGTTACAAGTATCCGGAAGAGTGGGATCTTGATGGGCTGCTCAATTACCTGCATCCTATATTTCTACCGCAAGGCTCGATTGTCTTCAAGGATATTGAGTCGCTGACCAAAGAGACGCTTAAAGAAATCATTTACGGCAAAGCAGTTGAGCTGTATGAAATAAAGGAACAAGAAATTGAACCTGAAAGAATGAGAGATGTGGAACGTGCGGTACTTCTGCGTATCGTCGATCTTCACTGGATCGATCACATTGATGCTATGGACGATCTGAAACAGGGAATCGGACTTCGTGCGGTAGGTCAACAAGATCCAGTCATCGCTTATAAAATGGAAGGTTTCGACATGTTCGAGGAAATGATCGCGAACATTCAGGAAGAAACCGTCAAAGGTCTGTTCCACGCCACCCTCCGTACAGATACGGAACACAAACGCGTCGCTATCATCACGGGCACTTCAGGTGGAGATGAACAACCAGGGTCCAAAACGTTCAAAACGGATAAAAAAATTGGTCGAAACGATCCGTGTCCATGTGGCAGTGGTAAAAAATACAAGAAATGCCACGGCGCAAACATCAACGATTAACTATTAGGACTTCCGTTTGGGCAACGCTCAGGCGGAAGTTCGTGTTATTAGATGGGAGTACTTTATGATTATGCTGGAAAAGTAC
>JAWSUW010000129.1:0-10550 GCA_033549245.1 Bacillota bacterium
TTCTTTAGAACAACAGACGTAACTGGATCAATCGACTTGCCACCAGGAGTAGAAATGTGTATGCCTGGCGACAATATTGAAATGAACATCGAACTGATCGCTCCAATCGCGGTAGAAGAAGGTTTAAGATTCTCTATCCGTGAAGGCGGTAGAACAGTAGGCGCTGGTTCTGTAATCAAGATCACAGACTAATCCAATTGTTTCTAAAAATAAATAAAATGTTTCAAAATAACCCCTTGTCAAAAGCAAGGGGTTATTATATAATATTGTGGTGCACTAATGCGATGAGGTGGAAAGTTACTTTGCTGTGAGAGAATTTCCGCTGAGAATTGTCCGTACATGATATGGGCGTCGAGTTTTTTTGTCCAAACGCTTATGAAACACCAGGCGCAGTGGACGATGTTCAACTTGATCGTATGATCGCAGCTCGCATACGATAAAAAAAGGAGGTTTAGCAAATGGCTAACAAGCAAAAAATTAGAATCAGATTAAAGTCATTCGATCACAAAGTGCTTGATAATACAGCACAAAAGATCGTTGAAGTGGCGAAGCAAACTGGTGCAGATGTAGCTGGTCCAATCCCGTTACCAACAAAGAAAGAAATTGTAACCATTTTGAGAGCAGTACACAAGTACAAAGATTCGAGAGAGCAATTTGAGATCAGAACTCATAAGAGATTGATCGACATCTTGAATCCTGCACAAAAAACAGTTGATGCGCTTATGAAACTTGAATTGCCTGCGGGAGTAGACGTAGAAATCAAGCTCTAATGCGTAAATGAGGAAAGACTAAGATTTCGGTTTAAATAGATAAACCTGATTTTTTAGGATGATTACTTTGGTAATCCGCTGTAAGAATATTAGGAGGTGCGAAACGCATGGTAGGAATTATCGGTAAAAAAATCGGTATGACCCAAGTTTTCAACGAAGAAGGCATCGTTACACCAGTAACTGTTGTTGAAGTGACACCTATGGTGGTCACACAAATCAAAACAGTTGAAACTGACGGATACAATGCCATCCAAGTAGCTTCGGGTGACGTGAAGACTAAACACGTTAACAAACCTTTAAAAGGACATTTTGATAAAGCGAACGTTGCTTACAAAAGAACTTTAAAGGAATTCAGAGTTGAGAATCCGGCAGAATTCACAGTCGGTCAGGAAATCAAAGCTGACATATTTGAAAATGGTCAAAGCATAGATGTTACAGGAACATCTAAAGGTAAAGGAACAACAGGTCCTATTAGAAGACACAATCAATCAAGAGGCCCTGAGACACACGGTTCGAAATACCACAGAGGTGGCGGTTCAATCGGTGCAGCTTCTTATCCTGCAAGAGTTTTCAAAGGTATGCCAATGGCTGGTAGAATGGGTAACGAGCAAGTAACTGTACAAAACCTTGAAGTCATCAGAGTTGATGCTGAAAGAAATCTTTTATTAGTAAAAGGTGCAGTGCCAGGTCCTAAAACTGGTCAAGTAATAATTAGTAAAGCTGTTAAGGCAACAAAATAATAGCTGACGAAAGGAGGAAGCACAGTGCCTAAATTAGAAGTATTAAACGTTTCTGGTCAAAAAGTGACTGAAATTGAATTAAACGAAAGTATTTTCGGAATAGAGCCAAATGTGCCGGTTATGCATGAAGTTGTAAAAAACTACCTTGCTAACCAAAGACAAGGTACTCAATCTGCAAAAACTAGAGCAGAAGTAAGAGGCGGCGGAAGAAAGCCTTTTAGACAAAAAGGTACAGGTAATGCAAGACAAGGTACGATCAGAGCACCACATTTCGTAGGTGGTGGTGTCGTATTTGCACCGAAGCCAAGAAGCTACAGATATACGTTGCCTAAGAAGATGAAGAGACTTGCTCTCAAATCTGCATTAAGTGCAAAAGTAAGAGAAAACGAGATGATCATTCTTGATGAACTTACAATGGCGGCTCCAAAGACAAAAGATATGTTAAACATTTTGAACAATATCAAAGTGAACGGTAAGAAAGTATTGTTCGTAACTGGCGACGTTGAGCAAAACATCGTTAGAGCTGCAAGCAATATCACTGGCGTGAGCACAACTTTTGTGGGCCAAATCAATGTATATGAGATTTTGAATCACGATTACTGTGTCGTAACTAAAAACGCAATTGAAAAATTCGAGGAGGTGTATGCGTAATGAGAACCTCTTATGATGTAATAGTTAGACCTATCGTAACTGAGAATTCTATGATGCAAACTTCAGACAGAAAATATACATTTGAAGTCTTGAAGGACGCAAACAAAACTGAGATTAAAAAAGCTGTTCAAGAAGTATTCGGTGTAAAGGTAGAAAAAGTTTACACTATGCATGTCAAAGGAAAGCTTAAAAGACAAGGTAAACACGAAGGCTATACAAGAAGCTGGAAGAAAGCGATTGTTAAATTGACGGCAGACAGCAAAACAATCGAGTTCTTCGAAGGAATGTAATCAATAAAGACTCGAAGGAGGTATAACCATGGGTATTAGAGGATTTAAACCGACTTCACCTGCTGTAAGACAAATGACAGTGTCAACTTTTGAAGAGATCACTAAAAAGCAACCAGAAAAATCGCTTGTAGTCGCTTTGAAGAAAAATTCCGGAAGAAATAATCAAGGAAAAATCACTGTTCGTCATAGAGGTGGCGGAGCAACAAAGAAATACAGAATCATCGATTTTAAGAGACTTAAAGACAATGTCCCTGCAAAAGTAGCTGCGATCGAGTACGATCCAAATAGAAGTGCAAACATTGCTCTATTATCATATGCTGATGGCGAAAAGAGATACATCATTCATCCACAAGGATTGAAAGTTGGCGATGTAATTATCTCTGGTGAGCAACAAGATATTAAAGTGGGTAATGCAATGCCACTTATGAATATGCCTGTTGGTACAATCGTTCACAACATCGAGATGAAGCCTGGCAAGGGCGCTCAAATGGTAAGATCAGCTGGAAACTCTGCACAACTTATGGCTAAAGAAGGCAACTATGCACTCGTGAGATTGCCATCCGGCGAGACTCGTCAAGTCAGAAAAGAATGTAGAGCTACAATCGGTCAAGTTGGAAACATCGACCATGAAAACATTTCAATCGGCAAAGCCGGTCGTAAGAGACACATGGGCATCAGACCTACAGTAAGGGGTTCCGTAATGAACCCTAACGATCACCCACACGGTGGTGGTGAAGGTAGATCACCTATCGGTAGACCAAATCCGGTCACTCCATGGGGTAAGCCTGCACTTGGATACAAAACTAGAAAGAAAAACAAGGCATCTGATAAATATATCGTTTCTAAAAGAAAGAAATAATCGGATCTATAACTGAAAGGAGGACATATCATGGGAAGATCTCTTAAAAAAGGTCCATTTGTCCACAAAGGCCTATTGAGAAAAATAGAAGAAATGAACACTAGCGGCGAGAAGAAAGTTATCAAAGCTTGGTCTAGATCATCGACTATTTTCCCGCAAATGGTTGGTCACACAATCGCGGTACATGATGGTAGAAAGCACGTTCCTGTATATGTTACAGAAGACATGATTGGTCATAAGCTTGGAGAATTTGCTCCAACTAGAACATTCAGAGGTCATGCAGGCGATAAGAAGAGTAAATAAGTTCAATAATCCGAAAGGAGGTACTAAGAATGCAAGCAAGAGCGGAAGCTAAGTACATTAGAATCTCTCCTCGTAAGATGAAGCCAATCGCTAATTTGGTCAGAGGAAAAAGTGTCAAAGATGCACAAGCTATTCTAAAGTTTACACCTAGAAAAGGTGCTGAAATATTTCTGAAAGTTTTAAATTCAGCTGTAGCAAATGCTGAAAACAACCATCATATGGATGTGGATACTTTAATCGTAAAAGATATTTACGCAAATCAAGGTCCTACTATGAAAAGATGGAATGCCGGTTCAATGGGGCGAGCAAACCCTATTTTAAGAAGAAGCAGCCACGTTGGCGTTGTTGTCGCTGAAAAAGAGTAAAAGGAGGGTATACTGAATGGGTCAAAAAGTTAGCCCACACGGACTCCGAGTCGGAGTCATCAAAGATTGGGACTCAAAATGGTATGCAAATAAAAAGAACTTCTCTGGTTTATTGATCGAAGATTTTGAAATTCGTAAATATATTAAGAAAAGACTTTTTACTGCAGGAATCTCTAGAATATACATTGATAGAACTGCAAATGATAAAGTTCATATCAACATTTTCACTGCTAAACCAGGAATGGTAGTAGGTAAAGGTGGAGAGAACATCAAAGTATTGAGAGAAGAACTTGAAAAAATGACTAAGAAGTCAATTCAACTCGATATCTCAGAAGTTGACAATATTGACATCGATGCACAACTTGTTGCTGAAAATGTAGCTTTTTCACTTGAGAAAAGGGTTTCATTTAGAAGAGCAATGAAGCAAGTAATCGGTAGAGCACTTAAAGCTGGTGCAGAAGGTATCAAAGTTCAGACATCAGGTCGTTTAGGTGGTGCTGAAATGGCGAGAACAGAGGGTTACTCAGAAGGTAACGTGCCGTTATCGACACTCAGAGCAGATATTGACTATGGTTTTGCTGAAGCAGACACAACATACGGAAAAATCGGTATCAAAGTTTGGGTCAACAAAGGCGAAGTATTGCCAAGCGTTAGCGAAGAAACTAGACTTCAAAGAAAAGAAGCTAGAAAAGCAAGCGACAAGCGTCCAAGAGGCGGAAGAACCAATGCAGGACCAAGCAAGGGACCGAGAAAGCCAAGAACCAACAACAATTAATAAAGAGTTTTGTGAAAGGAGGCAATTACCATGTTAATGCCTAAAAGAGTAAAACGCCGTAGAGTTCACAGAGGTAGAATGTCAGGTACTGCTCAAAAAGGTAACACAGTGACTTACGGAGATTACGGATTAGTCGCTATGGAACCAGTTTGGCTAACATCTAATCAAATTGAAGCAGCCAGAATTGCTATTAATAGAAGAATCAAAAGAGGCGGTAAGGTTTGGATCAAAGTATTTCCTCATAAGCCAATCACTCAAAAGCCTGCTGAAACTCGTATGGGTGCCGGTAAAGGTTCACCTGAGTATTGGGTAGCAGTAGTTAAGCCAGGTAGAGTTCTTTTTGAACTTTCTGGAGTTGATGAGGAATTAGCAAGAGAAGCTATGAGACTCGCAGCTAATAAGTTGCCAATCAAATGTAAATTCGTTAAGAAAGACGACGCTATCGAAAAGGGTGGTGAATAAAGTTGAAAGCAAATAAAATTAAAGAAATGACTTCACAAGAGTTGAATGACAAAGTGATTGAGTTGAAAAACGAGCTTTTCAACTTAAGATTCCAATTAGCTACAGGTCAATTGGACAATCCAATGCAAATCAAATCCATAAAAAAAGACATTGCTCGTGTTAAAACGATCTTAAGAGATAAAGAGATCAACGCATAAGCAAAGGAGGTTACGCCGTGGAAAGAGGCAGAAGAAAAGTTAGAGTTGGATACGTAACCAGTGACAAAATGGATAAAACCATTGCTGTTACGGTTGAAGAATTTATTCGTCATCCACTTTACGGAAAAAGAGTCAAGAGAACAAAAAAATTCAAAGCACATGATGAGGAAAACACATGTGGTATTGGCGATAAAGTAAGAATTATGGAAACTAGACCACTTAGCAAAGACAAAAGATGGAGACTTATTGAAGTCTTAGAAAAGGCTAAGTAGTTTAGCTGAAAGGAGGAGAAAAGCATGATCCAAACCGAAACTCGTTTAAAAGTTGCTGATAACTCTGGTGCAAAAGAAATACTTTGTATCCGTGTACTTGGCGGTTCAAAGAGAAGATATGGTAATATTGGAGATGTTATAGTAGCGACTGTAAAAAATGCAACACCTGGTGGAGTTGTCAAGAAAGGTGAAGTCGTGAAGGCTGTCATCGTTAGAACCAACTATGGTTTAAGAAGACCGGACGGCAGTTACATCAAATTTGATGAAAATGCAGCTGTAATCATAAAAGATGATTTATCTCCAATAGGAACTCGTATCTTCGGACCAGTTGCTAGAGAGTTAAGAGACAAGAAGTTCATGAAAATCGTTTCTCTAGCTCCAGAAGTTCTTTAAACTTAGGAGGTGTAGTAATGCATATTAAAAAAGGCGATACTGTTATCGTGGTTGCCGGTAAAGATAAAGGCAAAAAAGGTAAAGTATTAAGCGTAAACCCAAAAACGGAAAGAATCATCGTTGAGAACGTAAATATGGTAACAAAGCATCAGAAACCGTCTATGAAAGTTCAACAAGGCGGCAGAATTCATAAAGAAGCTGCGATCCATGTATCAAATGTTCTTTTATATGATGCCAAAGCGAAAGCTGGTACGAGAATCAGATACAAAGCATTAGATAACGGTAATAAAGTCAGAGTATCAGTAAAAACTGGTGAAGTAATAGACTAAAACCGGTGAGAAAGGAGGTTTGACTCGTGGCGAGATTTAAAGATAAATACAAAAATGAAGTAACTAAATCAATGATGGAAAAATTCGGTTACAGCAACGTTATGGAAATTCCAAAGATTGAGAAAGTCGTTGTCAACATGGGTCTTGGTGACGGAAAGGATAATCCTAAAGTAATCAAGGTTGCAGTTGATGAGCTTACTACTATAGTTGGTCAAGCACCAATCATTACAAAAGCAAAGAAATCAGTTGCAAACTTTAAAGTGAGAGAAGGCATGAGCGTCGGCGCCAAAGTAACCCTCAGAGGCGAAAGAATGTACGAATTCATCGACAGATTCATCACTATCGCATTACCTAGAGTAAGAGACTTTAGAGGTGTTAATCCTAATTCATTCGATGGTAGAGGCAATTACACTTTAGGCGTTAAAGAGCAGTTGATTTTCCCTGAAATCAATATCGACAAAGTAGAGACTGTCAGAGGTATGGACATTACTTTTGTTACAACTGCGAAAACAGATGAAGAGGCAAGAGAATTATTGAGATTGATGGGAATGCCATTCACGAAGTAAGGAGGGATTTACATTGGCTAAGACTAGTCTTAAAGTAAAACAATCAAGACCGCAAAAATACTCAACAAGAGAGTATAGTAGATGTAAAATTTGTGGAAGACCACATGCTTATATCAGAAAATATGGAATTTGCAGAATTTGCTTTAGAGAATTGGCGTACAAAGGACAGATTCCTGGTGTTAGAAAAGCAAGTTGGTAAGATATCGGAAGGAGGTAAATACTCATGGCAATGACAGATCCAATTGCTGATTTACTGACGCGTGTACGTAATGCGAATATGGTAAAACATACATCAGTAGATATACCAGCATCAAATGTTAAAACGAAAATTGTAGAGATCCTTTTAGAAGAGGGCTACATTAAAGGCTTCGATGTGATTGAAGACGGCAAACAAGGTCTCATCAGAATCGAACTAAAATACGGTGAGAACAAAGAACGTGTTATCACTGGCTTAAAGCGTATTTCCAAGCCAGGCTTGAGAGTTTATGCTAAGAGAACGGATATCCCTAAGGTATTAGGCGGATTAGGTTGTGCGATAATTTCTACTTCAAATGGCATTATTACTGACAGAGAAGCTAGAAAACTTGGCGTTGGTGGCGAAGTAATTTGCTACGTATGGTAATTATTAATAACTAGGAGGTGTGACAATGTCAAGAGTAGGTAAATTGCCTATTACAATACCTCAAGGGGTACAAATCAAGATCTCTGATACGAATCTTGTTACTGTAACTGGACCTCTAGGAGAATTGTCAGAGCAAATAGACAAAGACATTAAAGTTGAAATTGATGGCGAAACATTAAGTGTTACGCGTCCATCTGACAATAAAAGACATAGAGCTTTACACGGTTTATCAAGAGCACTTATAAACAACATGGTAACTGGAGTAACTCAAGGCTTTGAAAGAAAACTTCAAATTGTCGGCGTTGGATACAAAGCTATCAAAAATGGTAATAAACTCGAATTATCTTTAGGACATTCCCATCCAGTAGTGATGGAAGATCCTGAAGGTCTTACAACAGTAGTTCCTACACAAACTGAGATCATCGTAAAAGGGATCAGCAAGCAACGTGTTGGAAACTATGCATCTAAAATCAGAGAGTGGAGAAAACCGGAGCCATACAAAGGTAAAGGTGTACGTTACTCTGATGAGAAGGTTATCCGAAAAGAAGGAAAGACCGGTAAGAAAAAATAAGAAAGGAGTAGCGTAAAATGGCTTCTAAAAGTAGAAATGAAAATAGAAAAGCGCGTCATGCTAGAGTGCGTAAGAAAATTACAGGTACAGCTGCTAAACCTAGACTTAACGTTTACAGATCAAACCTCAACATCTATGCACAAATCATTGACGATATTACTGGAAACACTTTAATTGCTGCTTCTAGCCTTGATGTCAACGTAAAAGATAAAGTTTCTTCTACAGGCAACAAGGAAGCTGCTAAATTAGTTGGTGAATTGGTAGCTAAAAAAGCACTTGAAAAAGGCATTGAAGATGTCGTTTTTGATAGAGGTGGTTATCTTTATCACGGTAGAGTGAAAGAACTCGCTGAAGGTGCAAGAGAAGCAGGATTAAAATTCTAGAGTAGGAGGTAAGCACATGAACCGTCAATTGATTGATGCGAGTAAGTTAGACCTCAAAGAACAGGTTATTAATATAAATCGTGTTACTAAGGTTGTTAAAGGTGGTAGAAACTTCAGATTCAGCGCACTTGTTGTTGTTGGTGATGAAAACGGCCACGTAGGCATCGGAACGGGAAAAGCTAAAGAAGTTCCAGAAGCAATTTCAAAAGCAGTAGAAGACGCTAAAAAGCGTTTGATCTATGTTCCAAGAGTTGGAACGACTGTACCACATAATGTCGAAGGACATTTTGGCGCAGGAAGCGTAAGAATCATGACAGCTAAAGAAGGTACCGGTGTTATCGCTGGTGGTCCTGTTCGTGCAGTCCTAGAACTCGCAGGAATAAAAGACGTTAGAGCGAAATCATTGGGTAGTAATAACCCTAGAAATATGGTTAACGCAACCATCGATGGACTTGATAATCTTAAGACAGCTGAAAGTGTGGCTAAATTAAGAGGCAAGACCGTAGAACAAATATTAGGTTAGGGGGTATGAACCTTGGCTACAATAAATATCAAATTGGTTAAAAGCACAATTGGCGCATTGCCAAAGCATAGATTAACGGTAGAAGCTTTGGGCCTTAGAAAAATTGGTCAAGTTGTCGAGAAACAAGACAATGCTCAAATGAGAGGTATGGTCAATCAAGTAAGTCACTTAGTAAAAATCGTAGAGTAATAATCATAAAGGAGGTGTGACCATGAGACTTCATGATTTAAGACCCGCAGAAGGATCTACTAAAAGCAAAAAGCGTGTAGGTAGAGGTACAGGTTCCGGACTCGGAACAACTGCAGGACGCGGTATGAATGGTCAAAATTCACGTTCAGGCGGCGGAGTAAGACCGGGCTTTGAAGGTGGTCAAATGCCATTATTCAGAAGAATCCCAAAACGCGGATTTAACAACAAGTTCAAGAAACAATGGACTATTGTCAATGTTGAACTTTTAAATGATTTTGAAGATGGAACAGAAATTACGCCAGACGTTTTATTACAAACTGGTGTTGTAAGCAAAATCGAGTACGGCATAAAGATATTGGGCGATGGAGAATTGAATAAAAAGCTTACAGTTAAAGCAAACAAATTCACTCAGTCAGCAATAAGCAAAATTGAAGCTGCTGGAGGAAAGGCAGAGGTGATTTAATTGTTTTCGACACTTAGAAACGCTTGGAAAATTCCTGATTTAAGAAATAGAATCCTCTATACATTTGCGATGATTGCTATCTTTAGATTAGGATCCGCAGTACCAGTACCCGGAATTGATAGTGCAAGATTAGCAGCAGCTTTTGCAAACAGCGAAGATGGATTATTGGGTCTTTTCAATCTGATGAGTGGTGGTAACTTTAAAACGTTTACTATCTTTGCATTAGGAATCAGTCCCTACATCACCGCTTCCATTGTATTAAATCTTTTACAAATTGCTTTCCCGGCTTTAGAGGCACTTGCTAAAGAAGGCGAAGAAGGTAGAAAGAAAATTGCCAGATATACAAGATATTTAACAGTTGTTTTGGCATTAATTCAAGGAATTGGATTCAGTGTTGGCTACTTTCAAAGCTTCTTCCTGAAGCCAGGAGCATGGTCGACATTCATTGCCGTCTTGACATTAACGGCAGGAACAGCGTTTTTAATGTATCTAGGCGAAAAAATTACTGAAAATGGTATAGGTAATGGTATTTCATTGTTCATCTTTGCCGGTATCGTTGCGAGTTTGCCTTCGGCGACACTCAATATGTATGCCAACCTCAGAATTGGACAGATGAACATAATTCAAGCTCTTATATTCTTGATTTTCGCGATAGTGATCATCATGGGAATTATATTCATTCAACAAGGACAACGAAAAATTCCAGTACAGTATGCAAAAAGAGTGGTTGGAAGAAAAATGTACGGTGGTCAAAGTACACATATTCCACTTAAAGTCAATCAAGCAGGTGTTATTCCAGTAATCTTCGCAATCTCCATATTGATGTT
>JAWSUW010000130.1:0-10450 GCA_033549245.1 Bacillota bacterium
AAAATTCTTTGAAGTCTCTCCTGAAGGTAAAACCAGAAATTCGCACGACTGAAATCTGTATCCATGAAGCTTGTAGACATTTTCATCGGTAACGATCAGAATGCGTGCATCTTTATAATCTTCAAAAATTCTATTCTCATCAATTAATTCATAATACTGCATATTATTTTCTCCAACTTTATTTGATCATATGTAAATTATACCATTTCATTGCCACATTGCCATTTCATTTGATAGAATTATAGTGAAACATTGTTACGCTATCTTTTCTTGTGTTATACATTGTGAATTGTTATAATGCTACTGTGAGAAAATTAGACATGTTTTTTAGAATAGAGGGAAGAATGACTGAATTATTAGCTCCTGCAGGAAGTATGGAAGCTTTAAAGGCTGCAATTTCTAACGGTTGTGATGCAATTTACTTGGGTATGCAAAAATTTGGTGCACGTGCATACTCATCCAATTTCGATATGGAATCGTTAAAAGAGGCTGTAGCATATGCGCATCTGAGAAGTGTTAAAATCTATGTTACCATGAATACCATCGTTTTCGAAAACGAAATTCCAGAGATGAAAGTGCAGATGGACGAGTTGAATGCAATCGGTGTTGATGGCATTATTGTCCAGGACCTAGCCGCTTTAGATTATATAGTTGATAATTTTATTGATCTGGAGGCACACTGTTCCACACAAATGGGAATCGACGATTTAGACGGAACTTTATTATTCAAAGAACTTGGTGCTAAAAGAGTTGTACTGTCCCGCGAGGTTGAGATTGAAAAAGTAAAAGAGATCAAAAAAGCCGCAAAAATACCACTGGAAATTTTTGTTCATGGCGCTTTATGTGTCTCTTATTCAGGAAACTGTCTAATGTCAGGATTGATCGGTTATCGAAGCGGAAATCGTGGAAGATGTGTAGGATCATGTCGCAAGGAGTATGAACTCATCGACAAGACGACAGATACCATTATAGGACAAAACTACATTCTTTCGACCAAGGATTTGAACACTATAGATAATATTGAGGACTTAAGAGAAATTGATTCCTTAAAAATAGAAGGTCGAATGAAAGAACCAGCATATGTCGCTAATGTTGTATCAAAATATCGCATGGCCTTAGATCATAAAGTCACTGAAAAAGATAAGGAAGATTTGAGCAAAACTTTCAATAGAACTTTTACTAAAGGCTATTTATTCCATGAAGATCCAAAAGAAATCACAAACATTTTAAGACCAAATAACTTTGGTATTGAAATTGGTAGAATCAGCAAGATCATTAAAGACACATATGAAATCAGACTTACGAGGCCTCTAAATCAAAATGATATCATCAGGATCAGTCATAACAATGAAGATGTTATTTTATCTGTTGTAAAACTGTATGATAAAGATGATAATTTGATCAATAGAGCAGACGATGTCTGCTACATCAAACTCAAGGAAAAGCTGTCCAAGGGTGATTTGGTCTATTTGACAAAGGACTATTCCTATTACAAAGAGCTGGAATCATCACTGGAAAATGAATTTAGGCGATTTGACCTAGATGTTCAGGTGCATGCCTATCCAGATTCAAATCTGGTCATAGAGGCGAAAGGTTTCGGTTTTGATTACTTGTACGAAGGCGATGAAATACTAGGTAAAGCCATCAATAATCCAACAACCAAAGAGCAGGTCGTTAAACAACTCTCAAGATTAAATGATACGATATTCGAACTTAAGAATGTGGATTATGAGGATTGTGGTGCATTTATTCCCGCTAAACTTTTAAATGCAGCAAGAAGAGATATTGTACAGGGTCTTTACGATATAAAAGTTAACAGCCAAAAGAAAAGAACAAAGGCACCAACCACAAAAGATAAAATAAGCTTCATCACTGATAAACCTTACCTTACGGCTTCTGTATCGACTAAGGAGCAGTATGATGCTTGCGTGAGCAGTGGCATTAAGGAAATCTATTTTGAAAATGTTGTTAGAAGAAATCAGATCGACTATACGGAAAAAAAGGGACAGCTGCTCATCGGAGGATATGGTGGAATTCATCACTACAGAACAATCAATCCTTTTGTTACAGACTATTCACTAAACGTTGTCAATTCTACCAGTTGCTATGAATTATATAAATTAGGTGCTAAACGGGTCACATTATCTTATGAAATGAATAAGAATCAAATTGAAGATTTGGTGACTGCTTACCATGAAGAGAATGATGGTGCTCCTGCACTTGAAATGATTGTATATGGCAGAGCACCTATGATGTTTACGAAATATTGTCCACTGAAGAAAATGAATCAATGCGGCGAGTGCAAAACGAAGCGCTATGAGATACAAGATGAGCACGGTTCGTTCCCGATCATCACTCATGATGATTGCACTGTGACTATTCTTAATGGAAAGACGCTTAATCTTTTAGATGAGCTCCCAAGCATAAAAGGAATCCAGGCATTCCGATTGAATTTCACAGTTGAATCAAAAGAGCAGGTTATGGACATCATTAATAAAGCAGAAAGCAAGTTAAATGGCAAATCAAGTCGAACTGTCTTTAATCAGGAAATAGACACAAGAGGACATTTCAATAAAGAGATTATGTAGGAAAAAAAACCTCAATACTATTAAAATCAATAGTTTTGAGGTTTTTTATTTGTTTAAGCTATTATTCGCTCATGAAGTTCAAACAGCTCTACCAAATGCTTGGCTACTGCATCATCGCCATTATCCCCGATGGATTCATGACCAATGAGTTTTTCTTTGAGCATAGGATGTGCATTGCCCATGACATACCCTTTGCCCACAACGCTCAGCATTTCGAGATCGTTGAGCCCGTCTCCAAATGCGATTACCTCATGGGGTTCTATTCCATATCTTTTAAGCGACTTGAGTATGGCCTCGCCCTTATTCACACCTTTTGGCATGATTTCAAGACATTGCGGCATGGAAAAAGTCACGTCGACATGATCCCCATACATTTTTGTCACTGCATCTGCTATTGGAATCAATTTCTCATTGTCGTATGATGTGAAGAACACTTTGTTTATAGGTTCATGAAAGTGGTCTTCGAATTTACATAACGTGAAATGAAAGTCGTCTTCTTTATAATATTTTGCAAAAACCTGATCCGGTTCTTCCATCAACCAGTGGGCACCTTTGTAAAGGTTCTGGTAAACACCTTCCGGCACTTCAATTTTTAAAATATTCTCTATGATTTCTCTCTCGATGTACGCCTGATCGATCAACTCTCCACTAAAATCTGCTATAGTTGCTCCATTTGCAGTAATCAGGAACGTGTCTACCCCTAGTTTTTTACTGATATTAAGTGCATCACAATGATGTCTACCAGTTGCGATCCAAAACGGTATGTTTTCCTCTGTTAGTGCTTTCACTACACTTTTGGTATATTCACTGAGCGCATGGTCCTTATTGAGTAGTGTGCCATCCAAATCCGAGATGACCACTTTAATTCTATTTTTCATTTTGATACCTCCAACCGCTCCAGTATAACGCAAACTGTCTTTTTTCGCAATCTTGACGATGTAATATTTTTGTTAACGTTGAAAAAGAGGGCCAATGCTAAGCATCGCCCTCTATAATTTTATTAAATTAGCCCAAGAATTGTACCAAATCTTCTTCTACTGTACCAATTCCGTTGATTCCAAATGTGTTCACAAGGACATTTGCCACGTTTGGAGAAAGGAATGCAGGTAATGTAGGTCCAAGCTTGATGTTTTTTACGCCTAAGTAGAGAAGAGCCAGAAGAACTATAACGGCTTTTTGCTCATACCAAGCGATGTTGTATGAAATAGGCAATTCGTTGATATCATTGAGTTCAAATACTTCTTTGAGTTTAAGTGCGATCACTGCAAGTGAGTAAGAATCATTACATTGACCAGCGTCAAGAACTCTTGGAATACCACCGATATCACCAAGACCAAGCTTGTTGTATCTGTATTTTGCACAACCAGCTGTAAGAATTACTGTATCCTTAGGCAATGTTTCAGCAAAATCCGTGTAGTAATCTCTAGATTTCATTCGACCATCACAACCAGCCATTACAAAGAATTGCTTGATTGCGCCAGTTTTAACTGCGTCAACTACTTTGTCAGCAAGTGCCATAACTTGATTATGGGCAAATCCGCCTACGATTGAACCTGTTTCGATTTCTGTTGGTGATGCGAGTTTTTTAGCATGCTCGATGATTTCGCTGAAATCTTTAGCTTTGCCATCCACTCTGCTCGGAATGTGTTTGAAACCATCGAATCCAGCAGAACCAGTAGTGTAGATTCTATCTTTGTAGCTTGTCAGAGGTGGTACGATACAGTTTGTAGTGAAAAGAACCGGTCCATTGAAGCTTTCGAACTCTTCTTTTTGCTTCCACCATGCATTTCCATAGTTGCCTACGAAATGATCATACTTCTTGAATGCAGGATAGTAGTTTGCAGGAAGCATTTCACTATGTGTATAAACATCCACTCCAGTACCGGCTGTTTGAGCTAAGAGTTCTTCCATATCCTTAAGGTCATGGCCTGAAATCAAAATCGCAGGATTATTTCTAACGCCTATGTTGACTTCTGTAATTTCTGGGTTACCATAGCTTGATGTGTTGGCTTTATCGAGAAGAGCCATTACATTCACACCAAATTTACCTGTCTCAAGTACGAGTGCTACGAGTTCATCAGCTGATAATCCGTCATTGATTGTTGCAAGCAATGCTTTTTCGATGAAATCATAGATTTCTTCATCAGCAAACCCTAAGTTTGCAGCGTGCTCAGCATATGCAGCCATACCTTTGAGACCGTAGATGATAAGTTCTCTAAGGCTTCTTACATCTTCGTTTTCAGTGGACAAAACACCTACGCCTGAACCTGATTTTTCTTCATAGCTGTCAACTGATCCAGTCCAAAGAGCTGAATCATGGTAGACTTTATTTTCAAGTTTGCCAGCTGCCTCTAAAGTCGCTTTTACACGATCTCTTTCAGCAATTGCTCCTGTAATTTTTGCTGTGATTGCATTATGGTCAAAGTTTGCATTAGTGATTGTTGCAAATAATCCATCGAGGATCACCGCATCTGTCTTTTGCTCGTTGAGACCTGCTTTTCTTGCTTGTTGATTGAATTCTGATACACCTTTTAAAGTGTAAATCAATAAATCTTGAAGATTGGCAACGTCATCCGTTTTACCGCAAACACCGATCTTGGTGCAGCCTTTACCGCCTGCTGCTTCTTGACACTGATAACAAAACATGCTCATCTGATAAATCTCCTTTCAGTTCTCATATTGTGATTTTTTTTATAATTGATTTCCTCGAGATTCATCATACCGTTTTGAGAGGTGTATTTCGGTAACTTATGTTACACTCTGAAAACTATTTTAATTGATTTATTATGGATGCTGAATAAGCTGCACCAAATCCATTGTCAATATTGACCACTGTGACTCCGCTGGCACAACTGTTGAGCATGGTCAGAAGTGCGCTGATGCCTCCAAAACTGGCACCATAGCCTACACTTGTAGGAACTGCAATTACCGGCTTGTCCACAAGTCCCCCAACCACACTGGCCAGAGCCCCCTCCATTCCTGCCACAACGATGACCACACGGGCACCTCTGATTACATCGAGTTTTGAAAACAGTCTGTGGATTCCTGCGACGCCAACATCTATGACTTTTTCCACACGGTTTCCAAGAATCCGTGCAGTTTCATAGGCTTCCTCGACAACTGGCAGATCCGATGTTCCAGCTGATACTATTGCGATATAGGATTCCGACTCCTTTATAGTAGAATTAATCACAGTAATCGTTCTTCCCATCGCATTATATTGCGCATTGGGATTAAATGAACGTACTGCTTCAAACATTTCTTCCGTTGCTCTGGTGGCCAGTACATTGACGCCACTTTCACTGAGATGTTCAACTATTGCCGCCACTTGCTCCACTGTTTTGCCTTCAGAATATATCACTTCAGGATAACCGACACGAATTGCCCTATGGTTATCGATCATAGCAAATCCCATATCTGTAAACGGAAGTTTTTGGAGTTGTTTTAGAGCATCATCCGTGTTCATTTCACCCGATTGTACGCGTTTAAGCAATAGTTCGAGATTGTCTTTTTGCATTTTAAACTCCTTTTTCTATGGAACGGTTGAAGCTGCCCATTGTATAGCCACCCAAATCGAGGGTGACGTATTCAAACCCTATTGTTTTCAGCAACTCAGCAATTTTTGTAATGAGTTCAAGATTCAGGATTTTGTGCATTTCTTCTTTACCTATTTCAAGTCTTGCAATGTCACCATGTTTTCTGACCCTGATGGCTCTGATGCCCAAATCGATGATGGTTTTCTCCGCTTGCTCAATCATCTCAAGCGATCTGAAGTCGACAATGGTATTGTATGGAATTCTCGTCAGCAGACAGGCATAAGGGGGCTTGTCCCATGTTTCAAGGCCAAGAGCTTTTGACCACAATCTGATTTCTTCTTTTGTGATGTCATTTTCCAGTAGTGGGCTTTTGACCTTAAGTTCATCAAGTGCCTTCATACCCGGCCTGTAATCCTTTTTATCATCGGCATTAGAACCATCTGCAACCGTAGGGAATCCCTCACTAGCCGAAAATTCAATGATTTTTGAAAAGACAATCTTTTTGCATTTATAACATCTATCTTCTGGATTATTAAGTACTTCATCAGAAATTCCGAGCTCTATGAAATGATGTCTCACGCCTAGAGAGTTTGTCAACTCTTTTGCCTCGTCAATTTCCCATCCTGCAATATAAGGTGCATTGACAGTGACCGCAATAGCTGAATCTCCAAGACATTCTTTTGCAATTTTGATCAAAAATGTGCTGTCAACACCTCCCGAAAAAGCAACAGCAAGTTTTTCAAGCTTTTCAACTGAAACACACAACTGGTCCAGTTTTGGATTCTCTATTCTAAGTTCTTTTAAAGTCATCGTTATTCCTTTCGTTTGGCCATCTCGGCCTCTATGATTTCATAAACACCCTTGATGGACATTCTATTTTCCAGTGCTATACGTTTGCAATCCTCATACTCCAGTTTTTGATTCACACACTCACCATTAAGGTAAGCTTCTTTGAGAGTCACCTCACCAAAACGCGTATTCACTGTGATGAATTTACGCTCAAGCTTCTGTTTTTCAACCGCATACATTCGTAAACCTATGGATGTGGTTTCCTTGAAAAGAGTCTCCTTGACAGCTTCAAGCTGATCTTCCTGCACGAGTATGGACAATTTGATTGCAGGGCGCCCTTTTTTCATGATGATTGGAGTCTTGTAAACGTCTAGTGCTCCGGATTCAAACAATCGCTCTTCTGCATAGACCAGTAGTTCTGAGCTCATGTCGTCAATATTGGATTCAATGATCCACTGCCTTACTAATGTTTTTTTTTTCGGTGAATCCAGTTCAACCAGCATCACTCTAAGCAGGTTTGGAATTTGAAGGTTTCTGCTTCCAAGACCATAGCCGATATCAGTGATGGTGAATGCCTTGTCTTCGGTATACTCATCCACAAATGCTTTCAAAATCGCAGCACCGGTTGGTGTGGTCATTTCGTTTTTTTCCACTTTCGAACAGATCGGTACCCCTTTTAAAATCTCAGCTGTGGCTGGCGCAGGTACAGGCATCATTCCATGGTCACATTTCACAAAGCCGCTTCCCACCTCAACTTTTGAAGCTAAAAACCTTTCAACATTAAGTACATCAAAGCAAATGGCCGCTCCAACAATGTCCACAATGGAATCTATGGCACCTACTTCATGAAAATGCACGGTATCCACTGTTCGGTTGTGAATATGGGCTTCAGCACGTGCTATCTCATCAAATATCTTGATGCTGAACTTTTTAACTCGCTCATTCAATGAGCTGCTTTCAATGATTTTCTTGATTTCGCCATAATCTCGCATTCCCGTATGATCATGAGTTTGCTCGTGTGTATGTTCATGATGGTGGTCATTGTCATGATGGTGGTCATGGTCATGATGGTGCCCATGATCGTGTTTGTGGTCATGATGGACACTAAGGTCGATGACATCCACTTTTGTCCCAAAAATGCCGTGCTTGTCCCCTTTTGATGAATTGATTTCAAACTCAGAATCAAGTCCGAGTTTGCTAAGCTCATTTTTGATGTGCTCTATTGAAACGCCGAGATCCACCATCGCGCCAAGGTTCATATCGCCACTGATTCCAGCGAAGCAGTCATAGTATAATGCTTTCATATCATTCTCCTTCATTTTTATTTCACTTTACATTATACCCAAATGATTAGTAAAGCGAAATAATTATCTAGTATTTCACATGCATGAGGCATAGTCCCTGTGCAGGCGCAGTAAATCCGGTCTCCATTCTGACTTTACCATCAAACAAATTCTCCAGTCCTTTTTCTGATCTGCTGCCATTTCCCACCTCAATGAGCGTCCCTACGATGATCCTGACCATGTTGTAAAGAAAGCCGTCTGCAGTGAGATTGATGATGATTTCCTCATCCGTCTCTTCAAAAGTGATGGCACTCAGATTCCTCACTGTCGATTTTTTTGTCTTATCAGATGAAAAAGCCTTAAAATCGTGCTTGCCTATGAAAGCACTTGAAGCCTTCTTCATTTTGGTGACATCAAGTTTTTCTCCTTCATAAACATAAACAAGTCTTCCTTGAAACACTGGAGGATAATCCGCTTTCCATATTCTATATTGATAAGTCTTTTCCACCGCACTGAAGCGGGAGTGGAACCTGATTTCCACTGGTTCAATTGAGAATATCACAATATCGTCTGGAAGAAATTTGTTCATGGTTGACCTAAGTACATCACAATCCACTGCCTTCTCAGTCAAAAAATCCGCAATTTGGCAAGCTGCATGCACTCCGGCATCAGTTCGACCAGAACCTTGTATTTCTATATTTTCTCCAAAATGTTTTGAAAGGACACCTTCGATTTTCCCTTGAATGGTCTGATCGGTATTTTTCAGCCTTTGCCACCCCCGGTATTTTCCACCTTCATAAACAATGGCCATTTTATATTTCTTCATAAATTTCTCCTTCTAAAATGAAATCCAGGGCTAATTGGATCAAAAGCCCTGGATCAGATTGACATTTTAAATTTCATCATGCTCGATAATCAGAACTTGATCGCCCAAATCCTTGTCGATTTCTTTAAGTGCTTCAACGATCGGTTTGTTTGAAGCGAATGGGATTTCGAGGATCACCACTTTGTAGCCCTTATCAAGATAAGTCATGATATTCTTCTTATACCATCCCATATATATGCACACTCGTGAGTCTTGATCAAATTGTCTACCGTAGTTGCAGAAATTCACCAAGTCACTCTCTTCATCAATCATTCGAATACTTTTTGCATTGATGATTGCTTCCACTTCTGGTGTAACATCTTTATATGCAACCACAACAACTGAATATTTCGTTCCCATAAACATACCTCCTAAGTCTTCTGATTACATTATATCAAAATTGATAAAAAATATACAATCCTTTCTTATCTTGTCGCAAAGATGTAATCTTCCATCCCTATCAGTTTATTGATTTCATCACTTTCCAGTTGCTTATATAACTCCTGACGATAGTGTCTGCTCAGATCCGATTTATCCGCATAACCTTTGATTCCAACGTCTTCCCAATGAATTTTCTTTTTCTTATAGAAAAGATCATAGTTGACGATGCGTTCACCATTCTCCATATACTCCAGCGCCAAAAGAATCTTTTTGATGGCTTCAGGTGTCATATAAGTGAATAAAACCAATTGGTAAGCCTCATTAGACGCGAAGAACTTCATACCATCTTCTCCCCACTCTTCTTTGAGGACAATTCCAACCCCGAGTTGATCAAAAATATAGACCAGACGATCATACTGAATCTTATAGGCATCATAATTATCTTGAATTTTGACGGTCAAATCGTACCACTTGTTTTCATCCAGATTTCTGTTGATGTATTTAAGGGCATGATGGTCGAGTACATCAATCACTTCTGAAAAATGGACTTCAGTATAGATTGAAAAACTGTTCAGATCTGAATATTCGAGTCTTTTGTTGATGTTTCCCCTGGTAAAACATATAATCGTCCCCTCAGAGTGCAAACTGAAAATTGTCTTGGTGGGTTCGATGACCGCGTTGAAATCCTCAGCGATGCAACTCACAGTGCTATCCATATTGCCTACGACTTTCATGATGACAATCCGTGGTGATTTTCTGACGTATTTGATCAGACTTCCCATGTTTGAATTAATCAGTCTCATGAAAAAGTTTTGTGGACTCTCGTTGATGATAATACAGTCTCTCACGTCGATATTGAATATATTTTCTCTAGCATAGTCGGTAAGGTAAAGTAAAGTCTGTGATGGTTTCATCTCTGAGATGATTTCTTCAAAGATCTTCGCATCAGTGTTGACTTTCTCTGAGACAAAGTGAGATTTCACAAAACTCTTGAACTGTTCTCTATCG
>JAWSUW010000131.1:0-10362 GCA_033549245.1 Bacillota bacterium
ATCGGACTCGATATGTTTTAAATATTCTCTAGCCTGTACGAGTTTTTCATCATAATGAAACTCTTTGATAACAGATTTGTTGATTGGGTCAGCAACAAAATCCTCTAGATTTCGAATTTTCTTCTGAATCAGTCCAATATCAATGAGTTGCTTGTTTCTTAGTCTCTTTGCATACCACTCGCTGGAGAGCACGACATTTTTATCAAAAAGTCCACGGACTTCTTTTGATTCAATGGAATGACCATCATACGACCCATATGCCATGATGTTCAAGAGTGCTTTAAGTGGCGGTATGGCATAATCGATGCTTCCATCCTCAAAGTAGTCCAGTGCAGCTTTCTTATGTCCGTTTGATATGTTGATAACGCCATCCACAAAAGCTTCCATACTTTGCGTTTCAGGTTTTAAAATATCTTCATTGAAAACTGTCTGAGGTTCGTCAAAAATCTTACCCAGATATTTGTAGGAAAACACTTCCGTCATCCTGTAACCGAGTCTGCTGGCAGGGACATGAATTCCTTCGTATGTGAAATCCTTTATTTTCTCAAATGCGCCTTCTTGGATCAAGTTCTCTGGCCTACGCTCCTCTTCCGACAATCTGGACCAGATTTCCGGCACCAAAATTGAAATGTCATGATCGACTTTCACACCAGCACCAATGTGGCCGGCGGGTGTTGTGAAAACCGCATAATCACCCAGTATATACGAAAGCAGGGCATTATTGACATCATGAATTGGTAGTAACATATTGAATGGTGCTTTTGTGAGTGCACCTTCTGAACCCGCACCAGTTGTAGAAGGGGATTTACCAGTCAAACTGCTGATGAAATCCATGAAAAGCTCTGGCAATTCCTGATAATGAATTGGGTTATAAACACTTAGTGGCAATATTTTCTTTTCACCTTCCATCCCAGGCGGATTATTTCTTCTTCCAGCAAGGATTGCGTTCACAGGCATCAAAACGGGCTTGTCCAGAGGTATTTTCCTCGCAAGTCTCACTCCCATATGAGAAACATAAGTTTTGAGAGGATCGATGAAATCCGATCGATGTTCCAGATATCTTGGATTCTTGCTCGGTTTGCCATCAACGATTCTAGGTTCTGATGAAACCACGCAGTATTCGTCTTCCCCTGCGAGGAACTCTTCTATATGAGTTCTCACAGGTTGAGTATAATCAATGTACCCCATGACATCATCCTGAATGGCTTTGACATCCGTCTTTGTGAGCGGTTGATAATTTGTTGCGAACAGATTTTTACTGGAAAGATCTCTTTCCGCTTGTTTGTCGTACCCTTTGTTGATGGCCTCATCCGGTCTTTGGAAAAATCTATACTCACAATTGGTGGAGAACTTGTAGCTGCCATTGGAATATTGTGGATTGAGATGTGACAGTTGTCTCGCTGGTATAAGGACCGAGGCTGTGACATCGTCTTCCATTTGGATCTTTTCACTAGGCATGAAGTCAATTCTGAGTTTGAAAATTCGCCATGCATCATCATTTTCAAAACCGACTCTCAAATAACTCGGTCTGATTCTCCTGTTGTTGAAGTTAATCTCATTTCCTGGCTTCCCGTTGATATGATCCACAGTAAAGTGTTTCCTCCAGTCATTGCCCCACGACTGACGATAAAACCTTTTGATCATGAACACAAGTGCTTTGACATGGTTTGGAATAGCCTCAAGGTATGCATTGAACTCATCAGTATAAGCTGGTGATGGGGACAACAGTTTGATGACTGATCCAAGTGTCCTATCTATTGACAGTATCGGCCTTGATGCTCTCTCGCGGTTTGGAAAATCTCTCCATCGCTTCTTGTAATCATAATTGAAAATACGCTCTACATTATCAAGGTCTTTAGCAAGATCATGGACATAATAAGTACCATATATTATGGAATTGCTGATGGATTTGGATATCTCTGATTTTCCTCCTCCCGACACGGTACACGGTTTATGACAAAATGTCCCTTCAGCAGCTGTTCCCACCATTTTCCAAGCAGGTGCGGCAGGATGTTTTTCCATATGGATCTTTTCACCGTTTGGAAGGATATATATATTTGCTGGAGATAGTTTCAGTGTAATTTCGCGGCTCTGATAATACCATTTGATTTCAGTCTTATGAAGATCAATCTCCACATTCTCGGGGAGGTATATGATTTGCTTATTGTTTTTGTCCACTCCATAGTAATCATCATGAAGCTCCATCATGTCTCCAAATTCTTTAATGACGTCTTCAAAAGTGTATCCGGAGACACTTTTGTCTTCTTTGGCGGTGTAGTTCTCACCAAGATTTTTTTGAGGATATGCTATTGTTCCACCGGCGTGTTCCTCTTCGACATTGCCCAGAAGATTGGCGGCAAAACTGATTTGGGTTTTGATCTCTTTTTTGGAATAACCGAAGTAATTGTCAGCGATTAAAGTCACAGCCACTCCGCTTTTGTCACGACATGTCAATTTAAACGCTTGACCCTCATTATAAAGATCGTTCTCATCTTTATAGCACATACCATCTCTTCGCTGTCTTTCCGTTGCCATATCATAATGAGGAAGTCCCAGATCAATTTTTTTCATTTTACTCAGATGAGGAGCGAGTAATATGAACCCTGTATGGCCAGACCATCCATCCAGATCAAGTCCTGCATCATTGCTGTGATAGCTCGGATCCCCGGCATTCCCAAAAACAGACTCGACAAAATCCAGGTTGGATACGAGACTTCCCGGTGCTATGAAAAGAACTTCCATTGTCTTCTCATCCAATACTCCAGGCACCTTCGGAGACACTATAGGCTTGAGCATCAAAGAAACAAAAGTTTTCGCAGGCTCACTCTGTTCTGATGTAAACGGTAAGACTTTGAGTGATTCAGGCGGGTTGATTGCTTCATTATATAATTTGAGAAATACTTCCTTGGGGACAGCTTTTTTGTCGTACGGGATTGGTAGCCCTCCCTCAGCTATGTGGAAAGAGCCTTTTGTTGTACGTCTATCATTTCTAGGATTATTGAGAACTCCCTGTTTGATTCTATAACTGTTGATGTATTCATTGAAGAATGTACTGCCCTCAGGAGGGAGTGACATTTCTCTTGCAAGTCCATAATGATCCAGTGTGAAATAATCTTCAACCACTTTTGGCACGTCATCGAGTTCACTGAAGTAATTTTCAAAAAACTGGTTGATTCTTTTGTGAATCCCGACTTCGTGAATATCCACCATTCTCGTCTTTTCTTTATAGTCCTTGATAATGTCATCAAAGAGATCAATGAAATAAGAACCGGATGCATTATCAATATTTTTCGATTTATAAATCGGTAAGCCAAGTGATGCCAATTTGAAATTTATATATTTGATCCTATCTTCACTTGTTGTGGTCGGATCAATATCACCGAACTCTATTCCCAGTTGTTTTCTTATGGTCATAACGCCTCCTATTTTAGATTTATTAATTTATTTTAACAATTATACTTCTTGTCCGCTCTTAAATCAAGTGGGTATTGTGACTTAAAATTGGGTAAACATGCACATATGAACTATTTGAAAGGGGTTAATATATGGGAAACATTGATTTATCGAAATTTGAAAAGAAAATAATAATACGTCAGATAAGAAGAGAGGATTTTCAGTCCATAATAGAACTTCAAAAAAAATGCTTCAAAAATATGGAACTTTGGAAGCTCTCACAACTTGAAAGTCATCATTCGATTTTTCCTGAAGGTCAGATTTGTGTGGAGTACGATGGTGAGATTATTGGTTCCAGTTCCAGCTTAGTTATCAACTTTGATGAATATAATGATCAACATTCTTGGGATGAGATTACAGATAACGGCTACATCACGAACCACAATCCTGACGGATACAACCTTTATGGCATTGAAATCATGGTCCATCCCGATTACAGAAATATGAAAATCGGTAGAAGACTGTATGAGGCACGAAAAGAATTGGTTCAGCAGTTGAACCTGAAAAGTATAGTCATCGGTGGTAGGATTCCAGGGTACAAGGACTATGCAGATAAAATGAGTCCCAAGGAATATGTCCGTGAAGTCACCGCACTCAATATCTATGATCCAATCCTTTCTTTCCAGCTTAAAAGCGGATTCGTTTTGAAACGGGTCATGAAAAAATATATGCCTGATGACAAAGCATCCCTTCAATATGCCACATTGATGGAATGGAACAACATTGAATATCAGTCCAAAGGCAAGCAACATTTTAAAACCGCAATGCCTGTAAGAATCTGTGTGATCCAATATATGATGAAAAAAATTGATTCCTTTGAGGAATTTTCACATCAGTGTGAGTATTATGTGGATGTCGCATCCAACTACAAATCCGACTTTGTAGTGTTTCCAGAAATTTTCACTACACAGTTGCTTTCATTCATGGATCAGGACACTCCATCACAATCCATAAAGATGTTGACTACATTCACCGAACAATACATTCAGATTTTTACGGATTTCGCAGTCAAATATAATGTCAATATCATCGGGGGTTCCCATTTCGTTGAAGAAGGTGGGCAGATCTATAACATCGCCTATCTTTTCCGAAGAGACGGCACAATTGATAAACAATACAAACTTCATATCACACCAAATGAACAGCAATGGTGGGGCATCACTACTGGCGATTCCATAAAAGTCTTTGATACGGATTGTGGAAAAATATCAATTTTGATTTGTTATGATATTGAATTCCCTGAACTTGCCAGAATAGTTACTGAAAAAGGCGCAAATATCATATTTACTCCATTTTGTACAGACGAACGTCAAGGGTATATGCGCGTTAGATACTGTGCTCAGGCGAGAGCCGTTGAGAATCAGGTGTATACGGTTATTGCAGGTACTGTCGGCAATCTGACCCATGTTGAGAACATGGATATCCAATATGCACAGTCTGCAATTTTCACACCTTCAGATTTTTCATTTCCAAGAGATGGAATCATGGCGGAATGTACGCCGAACATCGAAACAGTAATAGTCGGGGATGTCGATCTTGAACTGCTCAAACGTTCAAGGCATTCCGGAACAGTCACACTTCTTAAGAATCGTAGAATCGACCTTTATGAACTCAAAGAGCGGTCAAATGAAATTTAGATTAGAATAAAAAAGTGATCAGAAACTCTAGAAATCTAGACAATCTGATCACTTTTTTTATTTTTTCTTGTAAACTGGAAACCACCGGATTGTTTACCTAGTCTATAGAGCTTATAAGATAATAATATAAAATGAAAATAGAACTGAAACTTGTTCATGTTTTTCGGCTTCAGTACCAAATGCAGAAAATCCCAGTGCTCAATCTTCTTGCTGGTAATCTCCTCCTTATGCATCTCATAAAGAGGAGTTCCCGGTATCGGTGTGAAAATGGACACAGTCGTATAAATGAGTTTATTTTTTTTTGCCCATTTGTACAGATCTTTGAAATCATCTCTAGTTGCTCTATTTGAAATCATCATTAGCGCAATAACCTCGGCGCTTGTAGCGTGAATATTCTCAATGCATCTGCGGTTGATGTCCTCGGTTGTCATTTTGTCATAATTTTTAAGGTCCACATCCGTTATGGCTTCAAGCCCCACAATGAAATATTTGAAGCCTATCTCTGCCATATCGTTGATCAGCTCAGGATTTTCAGCGACATCATCCGCTCTGGCATAGCAGATATAGTTTTTTTTCAGTCCGGATTCTTTGACCCTTCTCACGAACTGGTGAGTTCGACTTATATCTGCGAGAAAATCATCATCCACAATCAATATATTGTCGGTTTTAAGTCCCTCTAGCTCCTCTATCACAAGGTCTAGATTTCTTGCATTATAAACCCCACCACCAAGCTTTGTACAGTAACAAAAGTTACAGTTGTGAGGGCATGAGAATGAAGTTTTTATGGTTGCCACAGAGCTTAGATCCAAATAGTTGTACCATTCCATATGGGCATAAAAATGTGAACGGTCGGGAATCCGCAATTCATTGATTTCCGTTGGTAATAGCTCATTTTCTATCCAATCGTCCATATTTTTATACATCAAACCATTAATAGGTTCAAAAGTACTTTTTCCATATGCAATTGCATCCACAAATTCACTAAATGCCTTCATGGATTCACTTCGGAAAATATAATCGACTCCAGTCACTTTGAACCTGTCGGGATTGAGCTGTACATGAACACCTCCCACCACAGTCAAAACATTTGGATTGTGCTTTTTGGCCTCGATCGCATAGGTTTTCACCAGATTCTCTTGAGTGATGTACCCCGTTATGGCAACCAAATCGGGTCCAAATTCTTCTAGAACTTTTGCATATTCCTTTTTTTCGAATACACCATCAAAAATCATCGCAGTATATCCAAGGGCTATGATTTCTGTGTAAAGGTATTCCAGCTCGAGGGGTTCGCTAGTGATCAAATTTGCATATTTGAATAGATTGGGGATTTCAGGTCTCACTAAAAGTACTTTCATCTTATCGCCTCGTCAGCATGTTTTTAATGTAGATGGCAAACAGAGTATTGAATCCTGTAATCATTTTCAAGGTGTTTGCGATGGGAAATGCTTTTAAAGTATACTTTACACTATATAAATTTCCATTGATTTTGAGACTGAGCTTAAGCACTTCCCAGTAGTAAGCCTTGAGACTCATTTTGGATGGACGAATGAGCACATCTCCAAAATTCCATTTGTCATAGTCATCCGCATCATAAAGTAGACGATCCTTATACGTTTCATACAGTGGCGTCATGGGATGCGGAACCAGAGGAGAAAAAGTGGCGAGTTCAGGTTTCAGGAAGTCTAAATAATCCAATAGTTTTTTGAAATCTTTCTTAGTCCAGTCCGGGTGTAAGATGAAGGACCCCCAACATGCGATACCATTTGCTTTGAGAACCTTCGTCGCCTTCTCGTTGTCATCTATGGTAGATGCCTTGTTGTAAATCGACAATTGCTTGTCTTCGAAGGCTTCATACCCCACGATGACTGCCACCAGACCATTACTCCTCAGTCTGGACATCAGTTCCGGTTTTTCCAGAATGCTGTTCACACTGCCATAGCAAATGAATTCCTTTCTGACACCTTTGGCTTCAAGCAAGTCACAAAAGGATAGAAGTCTCGATGCGTTGATTAGAAAATCATTGTCACAGATCATCACATAAGGCTCACTTAAAGCGGCGATCTGATCGACAATTTCATCGATCGGCACTTCTCTAAGCTCCCCGCCCTCAATTTTCCAGCGTATGCAAAACGTGCATCTGTTTCTGCATCCATAGGCGGTTTGAACAATGGCACAAGGTTGATAACCGACATATTTGTATGATTTACGGTATTTTTCAGTGCTGCTGCGATCGGGAACGACATATTCGTTGTAGCAAAATTCGCCTTCATTGATATAATCGAGTGATTTTTTATATATGCCCTCGATTTGCTCGAGATTTGAACCGCTTTTGAGTTCCTCTAAGACTTCTTTTACGTTTTGGCGTGTGGTTGACTTGAAGACATAATCCACTTCAGGGACAAAAAACGCATTCGGGAAACAGGAAGCTTGAACTCCACCGACCAGAACCGGAGTCGCTAGGCTATAAAGTTTCACTGCTTTTGCAATCTCTTTTACGTTCTCTACATCAGTACATTGTGATGTGATGCCGACCGCATCCGGTCTAAAACTTTCCAGATAGGTTTCAATAGCGGCTTTTGTCTCCACCATGAAATCCACAAGTAGCACCTCCACACCATTCTCTTTTAAAAGTGCAGAAAAGCATTCGAGGCCCATGGGTTCTCCAAACAAGTAATTCTTTACAGTTGTGATGTTCTTATTCACCCAAGGTCTGACCAAAAGAATTTTCATGTCCGCTCCTCATTAAATTATATTCGGGGTGATTCCCCTATTGATCTGATACCTATAATAAAGATTGATGTACAGATAAAAAACTGACAAAAGTGGATTCACGAAAAATCCCTTTTGAAAAACCGTCCGCTTTATGATGTTCTTATAACTGAAAACCTCCTTATAAAGCGCCCAGTATGCATCCGTTAGTTCCTTCGGTGACATGTTTTTGGGGATGTGAACAGCTTCAGCCCCGTTATATGAATAGATGTCCTTATTATAGATTCGATTCTCATCACTCATCTGATGAAAAAAAAGTGTTCCAGGGATTGGTGTCAAAATATAAAAACGAGGCACCGCAATCTTGAGGTCATTGATGAATTTGGCTGTATTTTTAATGGATTCGAGTGTGTCACCATCTGCTCCGACCACCATCTCTGTCGAAACCTGAATTCCCTCATCTCTGACTACGTTGATCAATCTCTCATATTCGCTGACTTTGGCCCAGGGCTTGTCCATGCCGTCCAGACTGCTTTGTGTGATGCTTTCGAGACCAAAAGAGAGCGCAATGCACCCACTGTCCTTTATGAGCCTGAGCAGCTCCACGTCGTCTCCTATGGTCACAGTGCATTGCGTCATCCACTTCATCTTGAGGGGTTTAATCGCCTCGCACAGTGCTTTCGTATAAACTCGGTCTGAGAAAATATTGTCATCGAGCAGTAAAAACTGTTTGTACCCCAGTCTCCTGACTTCTTTTATATCTCTCATGACCTCATCAACAGGTCTTTTTAAATAGCGCCCTTGATATAGGCATGCCACCGAGCAAAAAGAACAATGGTTCACGCAACCTCTACCGGCTTGTACAGGTAGGAAACTCCCAATTCTCTTATTTGCGATCAGTTCATAACGAGGTAGCGGTGGAGAATAGTCTGTAAGGGGCATGTCATAAACGGGTTTGATCAATCCGGTTTCATAGTCACTCAGAAAGATCCCCCACGAGGTCTCCACATCGCCCACAAATACGGCATCTGCGTATTTAAGTCCCTCCTCAGGCAAAAGGCTGACCATATAGCCACCAAGGACTACGGTCTTACCAAGAGCCTTAAAGCCTCTTGCTATGTCGATGGTTCTGTGTACACCGTGTCCCATGGAGGAGATGCCA
This sequence comes from Bacillota bacterium, assembly GCA_033549245.1. Classification (GTDB taxonomy): domain Bacteria; phylum Bacillota; class Clostridia; order Peptostreptococcales; family Acidaminobacteraceae; genus Fusibacter_D. Next base: position 8,962 of record JAWSUW010000131.1, read on the forward strand.
ACTATTTCCGCTTCCGTATGCCATGGTATTTCTTCTATGGTCTCATATATGAGTTCCACTTCATAGTCGTCTGGAGTCAATGCCGCAATGAGCGGTAGTGAGAGCCCAACAAAATTCAGTCTTTTTTTCTTGATCACATTCCCATCTGGTGCATATGGGGAAGGTTGGATCAATAGGATTTTCTTTTTCATGGTTGCCCCTTGATTATTCTTTTGATATATTGCCACAACACTTTGTTCGCGCCAATGGTCAACTTGATATTCTCATTGAAAGGGTATTTTCTGAGCGCCCTTCGAACCACCAACGGCCTGAGTGTCACTTGATAATACAGTTTGACGATTTCAAAATAATATCGCCTGATGGATAAATGCTCTGGATGAAGCACCAAATGGGCCATATCCCATTTTGCGAAATCATCCGCTCCTACAATCCAGTCTTTCCTGGTACTTTCATAAAGGCTGGTTCCCGGCATTGGCGTCAAAGGCTGAAGATTTACAAACTGGATTCCAGTCTGAACAATGAAGCGTCTGAGCGACTTGAAATCCGATGTTTTCCAGTCCAGTCCAATGATAAACGTCCCATAACATTCAATATCCAGTGCGTTAAGTATGTTTATACAAGCGATACTCGCACCGATTTGACTGCTCTTGTTGTTACTGTCTAGATCTTTATTGGAATAAGATTCCAGCCCGACAATCACTGCGCGAAGACCAATGGCTTTAAGTCTTTTCATTATCTCCGGATGTTCCGCGACAAAATCCGCTCTACCATATACCAAATATTTTTTTTGGATGTGGTGTGCTTCAACCGCATCACAAAATTCTGTCAAACGCTTTTCATCATAAAGGAAATCGTCATCTACAATATAGATTTCCTCATCATCAATTGTCATAAGTTCCTCTATGACATCTTCAACTCGCCTTGTGAAATATTTCCCGTCCGTTATGGCCTTACAAAAGCAAAATGAGCAATTGTAGGGACAGCCAAAAGAAGTCTTGATCAGACTGCACGGATTGTGAAACATGTAATAGTAGTCTTTCCTGTAACGGTCGACTAGATGTCTTGCGGGATGAGGGTACTCAAACGTTCTCGATTTCTCAGCTTTGATGATTCGCGGAAACGTGGTTCCATTTGCTATAGATACAATATGATCCAGTGGATTGGAAGAAATGATGTAATCAAACGAACCTTTTTCAAAATCCTCCGGAATGACCTCAGCATGTACGCCCCCTACCACAGTAAGGATTCTATCATTGATTTGCTTGATCCTACCGCTGTAATCCATCAGAATATCCACATGTGAAATGTAACCGGTCATGCACACCATGTCCGGCATCTCAATAGCGATGATTTCTTCAATACTCTTTTTTTCAAGAATCATATCATAGAGTACCACTTGAT
>JAWSUW010000132.1:0-10356 GCA_033549245.1 Bacillota bacterium
CGTCCTAGCTTCATCAGGTGTTGCGACTTCTCTGCCGATTTCCTTTGCAATGCGGACAATTCGTTCCACAAGCTGAGCATTTGAAGTAGCAAGTTCACCTTTGCCATAATAGACATTATCTTCAAATCCAACTCTCACATGTCCACCGAGTACAATGGCCATGACAGCGAGCGGCAATTCATTTCTACCAATTCCCGCAACCGTCCAAGTGGAGCCAGCAGGCAGTTGTGCAACCATGAACATGAGATCCTCTGGTGTTCCAGGGCAAGCTCCAGGTACACCTAGTACAAGGTCAAAATGAAGTGGTGCCTTGACGAGTCCTTTTTTGACCAATCTTTTTGCATTTTCAATCATGCCACGTTCAAACACTTCAATCTCTGGTTTGACGCCAAGTTCGAGCATACGCTTTGCAAATTTCTCCATATATTCTTCAGTGTTCATGAAAACATCTGGGCCGAAATTACACGTACCTGCGCTGAGCGTCGCCATTTCAGGTTTTAATTCAACAGGCTGAAGTCTTTCTTCAGGTGTATGCCAAACAGCTCCACCTGTCGAGGGTTGAAAAATAATATTGCATTTGGATTCGATGCTTTCCTTGATTGCACGATAAGCTTCAATGTCCTGTGTAGGATCGCCTTTGGCGTCTCTCGCATGAACATGTACAATTGAAGCCCCCGCTTTATAACATTCATATGCCGCTACTCCGATTTCTTCGGCTGTCAGTGGCAAATTAGGTTGCTGTTCTCTTGTGACTTCCGCACCAGTCAGTGCAGCAGTTATAATTAGTTTTTCCATTCAAAACCTCCAGATTCAATCGTTATTTGTTTCTTTGCTTGTTTTTAGGAACCACACAGGTTCCTACCGCTCTACAAACAACAATTGGTTCTTCGAGCACGTCACATGCAGACTCATTGATGTCCGGTCTTGGAACGATTACTTTTCTTGCTTCGAATGTCATTTTTCGAGAGCTGTTTCCCAACTTGGTGATTTCACCAACAGCTTCGATATAATCTCCGGCATAAACTGGTGCCAAAAACTCGACACTTTCATAAGCGGCAAAAAGACCCTCATCGCCATCTTGACGAATCAACAGTTCTGTTGCAACATCTCCAAAAAGGTTGAGCATTTTCGCGCCATCCACCAGGTTTCCACCGTAGTGTGCATCATGCATGCTCATGCGCATTCTTATCATTGCTTTGTTTGACATAAATCCCTCCGAAATAATTTTATTTGGTCCCTCTTACATCTCTTATTCTACATCATCTGATGCTTTAGTTAAAGCGAAGCTTTGATAAATTCCCTGAAAAGTGGGTGAGATCTTGTTGGTCTTGATTTGAACTCAGGATGGAACTGCACAGCCAAAAACCAAGGGTGATCCGGCACTTCTATGATTTCAACCAATCTCTCGTCAGGGGATAAGCCACTGAACACAAATCCCTTAGATAAAAACGCATCTATATAGGTGTTGTTGAACTCATATCTATGTCTATGACGTTCATATATAAGTGCCTCTCCATATGCTTCATAAGCTTTTGTTCCCGGCTTCAATTTACATGGATAGAGACCGAGTCTCATGGTACCACCCATATCTTCCACATCATGTTGTTCAGGCATGAGGTCGATAACTGGAACCGTGGTCAGTCCATTGAGTTCCGAACTGTGCGCATCTTCATATCCAAGAATGGTTCTTGCGAATTCAACAACTGCCATTTGCATCCCGAGACAAATTCCAAAGAATGGAATATTGTTTTCACGAGCGTATTTCGTTGCTGTGATTTTCCCCTCTACTCCACGATAACCAAAACCTCCCGGAACCAAAATGCCACTACACTCTCCAAGAACTTCAGCTGCATTTTCTTCAGTCAGATCCTCTGAATGGATCCACTGGATCTCCACAGCCACATTATTCGCAAGTCCAGCGTGCTTAAGAGCTTCCGCAACGGAAAGATAAGCATCTCTGAGTTCAACATATTTCCCGACCAAAGCAATCTTGACCGTTTTCTCCAGATTGTTTTCAATATCGACAATATGTTGCCATTCAGTCAAATCAGGAACGCTCACTGGAATTTTGAAAAACTCGCAGACCTTGTCGGGCAAGCCTTCTTTTTCAAGTGTCAAAGGTACCGAGTAAAGTGAATCCGCATCCAGGTTTTCTATGACATTTCGCGCTGACACACTGCAAAATAGTGCAATCTTTGATTTCAAATCATCTGAAATCGGTTTTTCGGTTCGACAAACAATCAAATCCGGTTGAATTCCGATTTCTCTAAGTTCCTTTACTGAATGCTGAGTGGGCTTTGTTTTGAGTTCACCTGCTTTACTGAGATATGGCAACAAAGTCAGGTGGATATACATGACATTTTCCGCACCGACATCATATTTCATTTGTCTTATAGCCTCTAAAAAAGGAAGAGATTCAATGTCTCCGACTGTCCCTCCGATTTCAGTGATCACTATGTCCGCTCCTGTCTCTTTGGCCGAAAGTGTCAGTCGCTCCTTGATTTCGTTTGTGATATGTGGGATGACTTGGATGGTTGCCCCCAGATAATCTCCACGTCTTTCCTTCGTCAATACACTCCAGTAAATCTTGCCGGTAGTCACATTACTGAGTTTTGAAAGATTGATATCAATAAATCTCTCGTAATGACCAAGATCCAGATCTGTTTCCGCCCCATCATCAGTAACAAACACTTCTCCATGTTGATAAGGACTCATCGTGCCCGGATCCACATTGATATAGGGATCAAACTTTTGAATAGTCACCTTCAGACCTCGCGCCTTTAGCAGCTGCCCAAGAGAAGCCGCTGTGATTCCCTTTCCCAGTGAGGACACAACACCCCCAGTAACGAAAATAAATTTCGTGTTCATAAATTGCTCCTTTCTATAAACAATCGCCCAAAAAATAAAAAAAAGAGTGAGAAAGCTCCCAAAAGGATGACTGACCACTCTTGTTCTAAGGTTCTAGTTGCCACCCTACAGGGTGTTACTAACCGATTCAATTAACAATACTTAGATATTATATCCACATTGCCAAACCGAGTCAATATTTTTCTATCACTCAGTAATAGTTATTTTTGACGCTTCAAATATCTGATCCGTAAGAGCTTGGCCTTCGGCATAAATTACGTCGCCAGCATCATAATCCAGAATGGAAAGACCTGAACCGAGCGCAAAGACCAGTGTTCGTGTTCTACCATCCTTATCCGTCACAATCAATATGTTTGATGACTCAAATACCTGGGAGACAGTAAAGCGACTTCCGGTTTCTTCAACCACGATTCTCCTACCGGTATCGATTTTGACAATTCCTCCGATTCCAGTGCTCACAGTGACTTCCTGCTCAAGTCTCAAATCATAGATGTCCAGTGTGTCATTGCCTGTCTCATCAAGAATCACAACGCCCCCTGCAAGCGGGTTGGTCTCGTAAATGTCATCATAAAGCCTAACCGTCAATTCGGGTCTGGCTTTGATATTGATCCCAAAGATATTGCCAGTGAAAATATGAGCTTTTCCAATGTTTTCAACAGTTGCAACATCACCATAAAGCATAGTTACTTTGACTATGTCACCTACTGAAAACCCAGCTTCGAAATCGATCCCAAAAGTCACACCATATTCCATTCTGAGTCTGATCTTGGATTCACTGGTGATTTCCTCGACCATGGCATTGAACTCATAGAACTCCGAGTAGGCTGTGACGCGTTTTGCATCGTATCCATCAAATTGCACACTCAGCTTATACTCAGGTCTAAGGTCCGAAGGTTTTGCAGAAATTCCATTGATTGTAACAAGGGTATCTTCATAAACTCTTTTGAAATCATAAATTCCGGATGGAAGTTCCACTTTCATCGATCTAAAATTGAGCTCCTCACTGAATATATCAGAGATCGAGACCATTTTTCCTTCAATGGATTCGTAGACATGATCAAGTTTGACTTCTGTCACAGCTCCATTTGTGATGGTCACTTCCGTATTCAAATTCTGAATCAACGCACCAAATCCGACATCCAATCCCAAATGAGTAATAGATGCGGCTTTTATATCAAAGGTGGTCAATTTTCCTGTGGATTCCATAAGTATTATGGTTTTATCATTGTCATTGACCTTTTGAATAGTTCCAGATACTATTTTTACAGATTCGATGATTGGTTTGGAATCAATTTCCACAACGGCCGGTCGATTGGTCATATAAGGTTCGATAGCATCGTGGAATCCGTCGATCATGGTTGCCATGATCATTCGGCTCACTTCACTCTCTGGATTAAAATTGCCACTTGCATCGCCTAGACTGGATAAAATGCCTTCCTCAATCAAAAACATGAGATATTTTCTCGATGCAGGATCGATAAGATCATCGTCTTTATATTGTAGGATGACTATTTTATTTAGATTCTCACTTTTATAATTGTTAAGTGCTTTTGCCAGGTAAACGGCAAATTCAAGTTTTTCCAAAACTGTTGGTTGTTTTCCGATGATCACTTGATCCAGTTCTTCGATTGAGATGATATTCTTATCCAGTGCATATGCTATGGCAGGATAGACATCCTCCCCATAACCGGAATAAACCCTTGGGATCCCCATGCTCACAAATCTCGATTCATAATCTGAAGCTAAGCCAGCAAGCTCATCTTCAGCGATCAGTCCACCAACTTTTATCGAACGGTAAATCACGATAAGTGCCTCAATTTTGGTGGTCAACCTGTTGGGTTCAAAATTTCCGAAAGCATCCCTTGTCATGATGTTTTTTTGAGTGACGCTGTCAATATGAGATTTTGCCCAATGGCTTTCTGGGACATCAGCCGAAAATGAAGCTCCAGAAATCAATATTATGGCCATTATGAAAATGGCGATGCTCGTTTTCCTCATATTTTTGTCCTCCGTATTTTTTTCTAAACCTATTATAACATGTCCCCTTATATTGCATCATTAAATTTTCTTTAAGCTAAATCAAACCTTCTATTACTTTCATGTGCTTTTATGATAAAATAAGGAGTGATAAAAATAGTCGATTTGAGAGGTTCAGTTATGCCAACTTTTGAATATAAGAATTTAAAAATCAATTACACCCGGTCTGGTAGTGGCAAGACATTGCTTTTTCTACATGGATGGGGTGCAAATCTTGATAGTTTCAACATATTGACCGATGATTTAGTCAAAACATATGAAATCATTGCTATTGATTTTCCAGGCTTCGGACTTTCAGAAACTCCACCTGTCGCATGGAACTTGACCGATTATACCGAAATGACAGTCGCATTCATAAAACATCTCGGACTGAAATCTTTCATACCGATAGGCCACTCTTTCGGCGGCCGCGTTGCCATCAGGCTCTCGGAACACATTGAGTTTGAAAAGATGATTTTGATCAGCAGTGCGGGCATCAAACCCTCAAGAAAACCGGATTATTATTTCAAGGTATACGGTTACAAGACCTTTAAGCACCTTGCCAAACTGCCTGTTCTTTCCTGGATTTTGGAGGAACCCCTGAAGGCGTATCGAGACCGTTACTCCAGCAGTGACTACAAGCAAGCTTCAGACGTTATGAAGCAAGTGCTTTCTAAAGTGGTGAATGAGGATTTAAGGCACATCATGCCGAAAATTAAAGCTTCCACTTTGCTTATGTGGGGGGATCAGGATACCAGCACGCCACTTAGCGATGCCAAACTCATGGAATCACTAATTCCAGATGCCGGTCTCGTCGTATTCGAAGGTGCTGGGCACTTTTCATATTTGGAGCAATCAGCGCGATTTCTGACAATCCTAAAGACATTTATCGGAGGCTAAAGCATGTTGATCAAGAGTTTTGCACTTATTCTTATACTTATATTCACATGGGTGAAAACCCATACAGATGTTCATAGATTTCAGTTGATCGGATATTTTAACGGTCATTATCTCAAATGGGTTTCAGAAGACTTCAAACGACTCGTTAAGCCGCATGAAACCATCTATATTATCGGCATTCTTCTCATATTCATGAGTGATATCTTTTGGCTCCAGTTACTTGGTCTTTTATTGATCTCCATTGATTTCTATTTTTTCCATTTGATCAAAATCGCATATCCACAGAAGAAAAAACTGGTCTACACACCTCGAGTCAAGCGTTTGCTCATAACTGACCTTGTTCTTCTCTCGATTCTCGGCCTGCTGATCAATGCCGCTCCATTACCGTTTGAAGTAGCCTTAGCACTACTTGTATACCTTTTCAGTTTCCTTTGGCTCGTTCTTTCAAACATATTCAACAAGCCGATTGAAACGGCAATCAACAACTATTATTACAACGATGCCGAAAGATTGCTTAAAAAGAATCCAGGAATGACAGTCATTGGAATCACAGGGAGTTATGGAAAAACCAGCACCAAAAATGTTCTTTACTCCATGCTTTCCAAAGATTTCAACGTACTTATGACTCCAGAAAGCTTCAACACAAAAATGGGACTCACCAGAACCATCAGAGAACAGCTCAAACCCACCCATCAAATATTTATCGCTGAGATGGGGGCAAAAGTGGTCGGGGAAATCAGAGAACTCGTGGAATTTGTGCACCCGACAATGGGCATCATCACTTCCATCGGTCCACAGCACCTCGAAACCTTCAAAACATTTGAAAACATCGTCTCCACAAAAGGAGAGATGTTCGAATACTTAGAAAAAAACGGTACGGCTTTTGTCAACGTCAGTGATCCGAACATAGTCTCACTCCCTAAAAGAGATGATTTGAATTATGTCTATTTTTCTGTTGAGGACGAACTTCCTGACTCACTGGAAATCGTACCCGACTACAGGATCGAATCCATTGCCATCAACACATCCGGTTCAAGTTTCACGTTAGTACACACTCCAACAGGTAAAAAAGTCAGATTGGGAACAGGACTTTTAGGAAGACACAACCTTTCCAATGTGGTTGCAGGAGCAGCAATGGCACTTTCACTCGGAATCCCGATGGAACGTCTTCCCGCTCTGACAGCAGATCTTAAACCTGTGGAGCATCGCCTATCCTACCGTAGGGTCAATGATTTTTATACCATACTGGATGACGCTTTCAACTCCAATCCTGTGGGTTCGAAAATGGCTCTTGAAGTCCTCGGTCAATTTGAAGGCAATAAAAAAATTGTCATCACGCCAGGCATGATTGAGCTAGGGGACAGACACTTCGAACTCAACAAGGCTTTCGGAGAATCCATTGCAGATACTTGTGATTTCACCATTTTGGTCGGACAAAACCAAACGAGACCGATACAAGAAGGGCTCGCTGCGAAAAATTATGATCAAAACAAGTTATATATCGCTAAGAACATATCCGATGCCTTTTCAAAATTGTCGGAAATCATTGAACTGGATGACGTCGTTTTACTGGAAAACGATCTGCCGGACACATTCAACGAATAAAAGTTAAGGGGAGTAATTATGATCAATATTGGTGTTTTTTTCGGTGGAACCAGCGTGGAACATGAAGTGTCCATCATCACCGCACAACAAGCCATCGCTCAACTTTTGAACATGACTGATTATAAAGTGGTGCCCATCTATATATCAAAGCAAAACAAATGGTATACAGGTGATTATCTGCTTGAGGTAGAACATTACAAAGACCTAGACAAGGTCATCAAAAATGCACAGGAAGTTCAAATGGTAAAAGGAGAACGCTCTGCAGTATTGATCAAGCATCCGATTCAGCGCTTTAAAGATGCATTTGTGACCACTGTGGACATTGGTTTTCCAATCATTCACGGTACAGGTGGTGAAGATGGGACACTTCAAGGTTTCCTTGAGCACATGGATATTCCTTATGTGGGATGCAATGTCCTTGCCGCTTCACTGACCATGGACAAGATTGCTTCCAAATTATTCTTAAAGAGTTCCGGGATTCGCGTGGTCGAGGGCGAATGGTTTTATACCCACCATTGGCTTACATATAAGGACGCCATCATTGAGGACCTCGAAAAAAAACTCGGTTATCCCATGATCGTCAAGCCATCTGATATAGGTTCAAGTGTCGGTGTCACTCCAGCTAAAAACCGCTCGGAACTTCTTGACGCCATAGAGCTTGCCCGCAACTTCACTTCACGTATGCTCGTTGAGAAAATGCTTCTCGGTATGAGGGAGATCAACATCTCTGTCGTAGGAGACAGCGAAAAGCTGGAACTTTCGGTTTGTGAAGAGCCCATTTCTGCCAGTGATTTTCTCACATATGAAGAAAAGTACGTGAATTCCGGACAGACCAAAGGCATGTCAGCCGCAAAACGTCAAATCCCTGCAAACATCACAGCAGATATGCAAAGTGAAATTGAACGCATGGCAGCTGAAGCTTTTATCGCACTGGATTGTGCCGGTGTCACAAGAATCGACTTCATGATCGACAAAACAACAGGATTACCACACATCAACGAATTCAACACCATTCCAGGTTCGCTTTCCTTTTACCTTTGGGAAGCTACCGGAAAACCATTTTCCAAAATGCTCGAAGACATGATTGACGCGGCACATAGGACATACAGGAGAAAAAAATCACTTAACCGCTCAAATACTATAAACATACTTTCAACCGCCGATTTAAAAGGCATAAAAAAATAACCACCTGAAAGGTGGCTAGGAGGCAACAATGTCCATGGAAAAAATACTCATTGTAGAAGACGATCTACAAATTCAAACACTTCTTAAAGACTACATCAATGCCTCCGGTTACATAGCTGTCACAGCATCCGACGGCGAAGAGGCATTGATGAAGTTTGAAACAGAACAACCTCAGTTGGCTTTACTGGATATTATCATTCCAAAGATTGACGGATTTGAACTCTGTAGAAAAATCAGAAACGAATCTAACATTCCGATCATTATGTTGAGCTCAAAGAAAGAAGATACTGACAAGATCCTTGCTCTAGGGCTTGGTGCCGACGATTATGTCGAAAAACCTTTTAGTCCAAGAGTGCTCATCGCAAAAATTCAATCGCATTTTAGACGCGTAAAAGAACTTTCAGGAGCTCCGGCTACTGATGTCATGACATTTAAAGCCCTTGAACTGGACGTCAAAGCCAGAACCGTGAAAGTAGAAGGGAAATACATTCCTTTTTCTGTCAAGGAGTTCGAGATTCTACATTATCTGATGCTGAACAGCAATCAAGCCCTTTCCCGCGAAAAGATTTTCGACGAGATCTGGGGTTACAACGAGTACGGTGATATCAATACTGTCACAGTGCATGTAAGAAAAATCAGAGAAAAGATTGAAATCGATCCTTCCCAACCGGAGTACATAGAAACTGTATGGGGCATCGGTTACAAATTCAAAGGTTAGCTTATGTATGAAAAAAAAAGGTTTCACCTCAATTTAAGAAGTATCATCATTCTGTTTGTACTCAGTATGGTGCTGTTCACCACTGCCTTCATGGTCTACATATTCTTTAAATACCGAATAAATCTGATACAGGACCAGGCGATTATAAGTAGCCCATACCTTCTGTTGGCTCTACTCATCACTATGCTGATCATATACTTCATGGTCATGATGCTTCTGATCAACAAGTATATATTCACTCCCATCTCTGAAATGAAACGGGCAGCTGAAAACATTCAATCCGGCAATCTCAATTATCCCATAGAGTATCAAGGGGACAACGAGATCGGTGAGTTTTGCAGGGAATTTGACAAAATGCGCGTTCGGCTCAAAGATACGATCCTTGAGCAACATGAGATCGAAAAGCGAAGAAAGCGACTCATTGCAAGTATCACCCATGACCTGAGAACCCCACTCACATCCATCAAAGGATATATCGAGGCCATTCAGGACGGCATAGTGAAAGATCAGGACACATTTGATCTTTATATTGATACCATCGTAGAAAAAACGGATTACCTGAATCATTTGATTGATGATTTATCAGTTTATACGAAACAGGAACTTGGAGAGTTCACTCTCAATTTCGAACGCATCAACTCCGGACAATTGCTTGGAAACTACTTTGATCACAAAATCACGGAGTTTAGGCATTCTCAAGTGAAAATTGTACTTAAAAGGCCTTTTATCTCCACATTTATTCTTGTGGACCCATATAGATTCAATCAGATTCTGGACAACCTGATAGGCAATGCGAAAAAGTATGCCAAATCCGAAATCACCGTCTCCACAAAGGTTGTCAACTATCATCTGCAAATACGAATACATGACGACGGGGAAGGCATCCCCCAAGATGTGCTCAATAATATTTTCGATCCTTTTTTCATGGTCAACAAAGTCAAAGACCAAGTGGAAAAAGGCGGATCCGGACTCGGTCTAGCCATAGTCAAACAATTGACCGAAGGACATTCGGGGAAAATCGAAGTCAAAAGCGAACTCGGTGAAGGTACATGCTTCACAATTGA
>JAWSUW010000133.1:0-10306 GCA_033549245.1 Bacillota bacterium
ATAAATAAGGTCAGGAGGCTTTTAAGATGGTCGATTACGAACTATTAAACAATCTCTATGAAGGAATCTACATACTGGATACAAGTTGTAGAATACTATTTTGGAATAAAGGCGCAGAGAGGATTACCGGGTTCGCCTCTTCTGAAGTGCTAGATAAATTCAGTCATGATAATGTTCTTAATGCTATTGATGACCACGGAAGACAGCTTTATCTTTCACACGATGAAGGAGATGCGGAACATGTGTACATTCAACATAAGACCGGGTATAGAATCCCGGTCAAGTTCAAATCGCTACCATTTGCCTTAGAGGATCAGACTTTCGGTGTAATGGAAATGTTTATAGAGACCCAAGGATTGTACTCGAACCATATCGGGAAAGGTGCCACAGATAAGGTCACCGGACTTGCCAGTAAAGCGTATGTTGAACATGCACTCATCAACAAGCTGAACATCTATCGAAATTTTGGTGTGGAATTTGGCTTGATGATCGTTGATGTGGACAATTTTGAAGCCTACAATCAAACCTATGGACGCTCGGCTTGCGATCATATACTGAAGATTTTGGCTCAGAGCTTTCGAAATGTTTTCACAGGGGCAGATCTTATCGGGCGCTGGAGAGGTGATGAGTTTGTATTCATTTTTTCAAATGGATCTCATAAGCATATGAAAGCAATCAGTGAAAAGATAAGAATAGTCGCTGAAAACAGTGCACTTAGAGGAGAAATGTTCAAAGACATCGACGTGACTGTGTCAGTCGGAGGTACCAAAGTGAACCATGAAGACAATTTTGAGTCCATCATATATCGTGTTCTCGAACAACTCAAAACCGCAAAATCAAGAGATGGCAATCATACATTTGTAAAATAAAACCCCGTATGGAGAAACTATGACAAAATACAATTTGATCGCAATGGAATTACTTGCGTGGTACGACGTCAACAAAAGAGTCTTGCCATGGAGAAGAGATTTCAAACCATATGAAGTTTGGCTTTCTGAAATAATGCTGCAGCAGACCCAGGTCGTGACGGTAGTTGAATACTTTAACAGATTTCTAACAGCTTATCCTACAGTTGCAGATTTGGCAAACGCTGAGGAGGAAGATGTATTTAAACTTTGGGAAGGTCTTGGCTATTATTCAAGAGCCAAAAATCTTTTAAGATGTGCAAGAATCATAAAAGACAATTACAATGGAGAATTTCCTGATGACTATAGAGCATTGCTTGACCTACCAGGAATCGGACCATACACAGCCGGTGCGATAATGAGTATCGCATTTCAGAAAAAAATTCCCGCAGTGGATGGCAATGTCATGCGGGTCATTTCGAGAATATATGCATCAGACATGGATATTTCAGACTCAAAGAACCGAGTTTTCTTTGTGGACAGAGTCATGGAATTAATGCCGGATCGTCCACGCGATTTCAACCAGGCGATGATGGAACTGGGAGCGAGGGTCTGTACACCCAAAGCTCCAGCATGCGATGTATGCCCTATATCAAACCACTGCAAAGCTTATGGTCTGGGCATTCCACTTTCATTCCCGGTCAAATCAAAGAAAATGGTCAAAAGACATGAGGATGTTGCGGTAGTGATTATCACGGACAACCAAAGAATCATGGCCATTAAGAGACCGGTAGAGGGTCTTTTATCAAATTTATGGGGATTTCCAACCGTTCATTTTGATAGGGGATCACACATTGAGAATCGAGAAGATTCTGTTTTAGAGGCAATAGATTCTTATTTAAAGGAAACCTTCGATTTAAGAGCTGATCTTATATCCGTAGTTGAAGGGGCGAAGCACGTGTTCACTCATAGAATATGGGATATGTGGATTTACAGTTATGGAGTGGATAAGGAACAAATTTCTAAATTCAGGGTCGAAGATCCGGAAGTCAAATGGGTGGATGTGGATGAAATGGCTCGTTTGGCATTTCCCACTGCCTTCAAGAAAATTTTCGGTAAAATTATTTTGAGGATAATGGCAATGAGAGATTGCACCCAGAATTATTTTGTGTGTTACACTCTTGAAAAATCACCTTCTGCATACAAATCAGTGAAAATCATACAAGAGAACAAAGCGGCTGTTTGTATCAGAAAGTCGGGAAATGTACAAGTGGTACTGGATGATAATAAAGTTGAAACAAGGGTATATAATGATATAGTCGATTATTTGGATACCCAGGAGTGGAATTCAGTCATTACTACTGGGGCAATCAAAGAAAAATTGATTCAAAGTGGCATCCAAGTAAATGTAAGAGAAGGGTCATATCTTTCAAAATGTGACTCTGAATCTTGGATTACATCGACTTCAGCATTAGTAGTCGAACCTCTTGACATTCAGGATTTGGATGAGGTTGTCGAGCTTTACAAGTGTGTTTTCGATGGTTTTGCTCCACTTGAGTACATGAAGAGCAAACTAGAGGTCGCCAGGGGAAGAGGTTATGTCTGCAGATCAGGCGGGAAAATAGTCAGTGTGGCACAATCTGATTTTGAAAAAGAGGATTACGCATTGATCGTTGGAGTGGCAACACATCCGGACCATCGGGGAAAAGGCTTTGGAAAGGCTTGTTTCAAACGATTGGGAGAAGATTTGATTGGGGAAGGAAAATTTCTTTACCTAATCTATGAAAACGATATTGCAGGACGTATGTATCACAATTTTGGATTTTCCGATTATGATCGGAATTTCCATATGGAAAGGATAAAATCATGAAAGAGATTATTGTTTTTACATCATCAACATGCCCACACTGTGTTTCAGCCAAGCAGTTTCTGAACGAGCGCGGGTTTAAATATGTTGAGAAAAACGTGGAGACAGATCAAGTGGCAGCGAGTGAGATGAGAGCCAGAAAGTTGATGGGCGTCCCCTCATTCATCATTGGAAATGACACCATTGTAGGACTCGACAAACATAAAATTGAGCAACTTCTAGATTACACAGTTGAAGTCTGTCCTTCATGCGCACAGCGCACAAGGGTGCCAAAAGGCAAAGGAAAAATCAAAGTGACATGCAAAAAATGCAATGAAGGATTCATAATAATGACAAAAAACATGTAGATGTGAGGGAGCAAATCTATGAACGTACTATTATTTTATAATCCAAAGGCTGGCACAAGAACATTTCAGGATGATTTGGATTTGATTATCGAAGCTTTTCAAAACAATGGAGATCAAATCATTCCGCACCGATTAAAAAATAATGAAATGCTGGAGGCTTTCCTAAAAAGAACAGATATGGAAACCATCTCTAAGATTCTTATTGCAGGTGGCGATGGAACCATTCATCAGGTTGTGAACATGATGATGAAACTGAGTCTGGATAAACCCATTGGTATATTTCCGGTGGGGACTGCAAATGATTTCGCACAGTATTTTGAAATGCCCAAGGATATTGAAGGAATGATCAAAGTGGCACTTCGCGACACAACTGTCAAATGTGATATTGGTAAGGCCAATGATCGTTATTTCATTAATGTCGCTAGTTTTGGAAATTTAGTGGACATCAGTCAGAGAGTCAACGAACAAGCTAAAAACGTTTTAGGAGTCCTTGCATATTACATCAAAGGTATCGAAGAGTTCCCAAGGCTCAAGTCCGTTCAAGCCCGCTTTGAAATGGATAACGAAATTATAGATGAGGAGATATTTTTTGCCCTTGTGATGAATGGTAAATCCGCAGGTGCATTTAGAAAATTATCCCCTTATTCTGAGATCAACGACGGGATGCTTGATGTTCTTATTTTCAAGAAATGTCCAATGTATGAGATTGTACCTCTTTTGATGCAGGTATGGAACGGGGAACACCCTAAAAGTAACGCCATACATTACTCAAAGACTCAAAAGGTTCACATTGAATGTGCGAATCCTTTGATCTCAGATCTCGATGGAGAAACCGGTCCAGAATTGCCACTGAATATCGAAGTGATCAAAGGACGACTTGAAATCATAAAATAAATAAGAAAAGGAGAAAAAAACATGGATATCGGACTTATAGGATTAGGTAAAATGGGTTATATGCTTGCTCTCAATATGAGAGATCAAGGCATTTCAGTAATCGCCACAAATCGTTCCCCTGAAAAAGTGGATGAAATTGAAAAAGAGGGTGTCGCAGGTGCGAAATCACTTGAAGCACTCGTGACTTCATTTGGTGACAAAAGAAAAGTAATCTGGCTGATGGTGCCTGCGGGAGATGCTGTGGACCAAAACATCGAGATGTTGATTCCATTACTTAAACCTTCGGATATCATCATCGATGGAGGAAATTCCAATTTCAACGAAACCATCAGAAGATATGAATATCTCAAAGGAAAAGGGATTGATTTTATTGACGTCGGAACGAGCGGTGGGACCAGTGGTGCACGTCATGGAGCCTGCCTTATGGTAGGTGGTGAGCGTGAACCTGTCGCTTATATCGAACCAATGCTAAGGAAAATCTCAATCGAAAACGGTTATGGATATTTTGGAGCGCCAGGTAGTGGTCATTATGTCAAAATGATACATAATGGCGTTGAGTACGGCATGATGCAAGCCATTGGAGAAGGATTTGACATACTGAAAGCATCAGAATTCGATTTGGATTTCGAACTGGTGTCCAAAGTGTGGAGCAACGGTTCGATCATCGAGGGTCTTTTGATGAGACTCATGCATGAGGCTTTCAAAGAAAATCCTAATTTGGACGGAATCGCCGGGAAAGTGGATGCATCAGGAGAAGCGGACTGGACACTTCAAGAAGCCATTAGGCTCAAAGTCTCTGCGCCGGTGATCACGCAATCACTCTTTGCGAGATATAAATCAAAAGACGAAACACTTTTCAGTGAAAAGTCGGTTGCCGCACTTAGAAATCAATTTGGTGGGCATAAAATCTATAAAGCATAAGGGGCGGATATAATGCTGTTTACAATATTTGGAGCAACTGGTGATTTGACAACAAAGAAATTGATTCCAGCACTCTACAATCTTTATTTTGAAGAGCAGATGCCAAGAAACTTCATGGTCATTTGTATCGGAAGAAGATCTTATCCTGAAGACACATTTGTTGAAGAAGTGTTCTCCAAACTTGATGGACACTTTGAGAACTGGGATATGTTCAAAACCCATCTTCATTATTTTGAAATGGATTTTTCAAATCCAGAGGAGTATAGTGATTTCAGTACTTATGTTGAAGCATTGCCTATCCAGAATTATGGTGAGAAAATATTTTATTTGGCAACTGCACCAAGATTTTTCCCGATAATCGCTAAGGCTTTGATTGATCATCAATTGATTGAGCGGGATGATCTGAGAGAAAAGATTGTTTTTGAAAAGCCTTTCGGTGAGGACCTCGCAAGCGCGAAATCATACAACAAACTTTTGCTTGAAGCCATTGATGAGTCACAGGTCTACAGGATAGACCATTATCTTGGCAAAGAAATGCTTCAAAACATCCTTATGGTGAGGTTTGCGAATAAGATATTCGAAAATATATGGAACGATGAAAATATTGAAAGTGTAAAAATCTACGCACTCGAATCGGAAACCGTGAAACAGCGGGGAGGGTATTATGATTCATCGGGTGCCCTGAAAGACATGGTACAAAACCATCTCTTCCAGACCCTTGCCTTGGTGGCGATGGAACCACCACGTGGACTCAATGACCGACTTGTAAAAGACGAAAAGGTCAGGGCTCTGGACCGGATCAAAGTCTGTGATGAAATAGTTTATGGTCAGTATGCCGGTTATTTGGACGAAAAAGGAATTCCGTCAAATTCAAGGACAGAGACTTTTGTAGGTCTCAAAGTATTTGTGGATAGCCCTAGGTGGAAAGAGACTCCGTTTTATCTCGTAACCGGAAAGAAAATGACGCAGAAAAAAGCTGGCATCGTCATCACCTTTAAAAACGCGAGTTGCTTTTTTGAAAAAGGGCAACCTCAGAAGAATAAGCTCACTATAGAAATTTTTCCTAGAGAGGGCATTGTCCTTCAATTTAACGGAAAAGCTCCAGGACTTCAGGCGTATACGATGCCTATGAAGATGGACTATTGCCACATGTGCAATGTAGTGGGCAATTCACCGGAAGCTTATGAAAAACTCATCTCTGATGTCATCCATGATGACGCATCCTTATTCACCAGATGGGATGAGATCGAAAGTTCTTGGCGTACGGTGGATCAGTTGGTTCGGGATAAGAAAAATGAACCTTTGACTATATATGAGAATGAAGATGAAATTTTGGAGGTCCTTTTCTCCAAATGGAAGGAGCGTCTGTTTGATTAGGGAATGGAAAGATGTGACCATGACCATTTCAGAAAATATGATGGTCTATAAGAACAAAGAAGAGAAGAAGACGAAAATTATTACAAGAGCGAATCACATCAACAATGGTCACCATGAAAGCAGTATTTTCATGGATATTCACGCAGGAACACACATTGATATGCCACTTCATATGATTGACGGTGGTGAGGATTCTACAAACTTTGAAATTGAAGCTGTCAATGGTCTTTGTATCGTGGTGGATTTCAGTGGAGAAGACCGCGCTGAAGTAGATGAACATTTCTTGAGTCAATTTGAGATTAAAAAAGGTGATATAGTCATTATCAAGACCAAGAATTCCTATTCTGAAGTTTTTGATCTCAATTACGATTATTTGGATGCATCAGGTGCGATGTATCTGAAGAATTTGGGTGTGAAAGCTGTGGGAATAGATGCACTTGGCATAGAAAGAAGTGCTCCGGGTCATCCGACACACAATACTCTTTTGGGAAATGGCATTTACATCATAGAAGGTCTTGAACTCTCAAAAATTGAGGGTGGCCGTTATGAGTTTATTTGTGTCCCGCTGAAAATAAGTGGTGTGGAAGGGCTACCCGCCAGAGCTTTTTTGAAATAGGTGAAACAAACGGCATTTCAAATCCGAATTTGATCAGATCGGATTCCCAAAAGGAGTCCGATCTTTTGTTGGTAGGAGGTATATTGATATGCATTGGCTGTACTCGGAAAAATTGATCGATCTTTATGTTCGGGGCTGTAATTATCGGTCTTGCATAATTTCCAAAAATGACACTTGCATGCCTGTTCAACTTGTTGTACGCTAATGTAAAGTCAGAATGGAGAGGTTGCTATGAAAAAAATAGTTTTAGCAGGTGGATGCTTCTGGGGTATGGAAGCGTATTTTTCCAGAATGAACGGTGTAGTGAAAACTGAAGTCGGATATGCCAATGGGGAAACTCTTAAACCGACTTATGAGCAGGTTTGTACGAATACAACCGGTCATGCGGAAGTGCTTTATTTGGAATATGATGAACAGTTGATAACGCTTGAGACACTACTTGAGCATTTTTGGAAGGTAATCGATCCAACAAGCCTCAACAGGCAAGGTGGAGACATCGGTTCACAGTATCGTACTGGAATCTATTATCTCGATGTATCAGATGTGGATGTTATCAAACACTCACTGGATGAGGAACAAAGGAAACATGCCAAGCCAATAGTGACTGAAGTGGGTAATCTCGATTATTATCATCCCGCAGAAGAATATCATCAAAAATATCTTAAAAAGAATCCGGGTGGGTATTGCCATATTAAGCTGGATTGATAAAAAATAAGGAGCTTGAATAGTTGCGCTTTGCGCAAATATTCAAGCTCCTTATTTTTCGCGTATTTAATTTTCCGAAGGAAACTTATTAGCGCCTCAGCTGACATTTCAAGATGTAACTGACGAAACATGTTTCCTTAATTAGTTTTAAAAAAAATCGTCATATAAGCTCTTATGCATTAAGACTAGTGTAGTTTTGTTTCGCGAGAACTGCCTCATACAGTTTGAACAAAGTTACTTTAAGGCTAGTATAGTTTCGCTTCGCGAGAACCATACCTACGCCCAATATTTTCGCTTTGCGCAAATATTGTAACTACGCGAAAAATAAGGAGCTGCAACAAAACTGAAAATCAGTTTTGTTGCAGCTCCTTATTTTTTACTTAAACAAATCAGTTTTGATTTGAATGCCGGTTTTTGTCGTTGCAAGACCACCCATAGAGGTTTCTCTTAGCGAAGGCGGCATTGCTTTTCCAACCCGATACATAGCTTCTACGACTTCATCAAAAGGAATGATGCTTACAATCCCGGATAGTGCCATCTCGGCGCACATGAGGGCATTTGCGGCACCCATGCCATTGCGCTTTGCACATGGACTTTCCACGAGACCTGCTATGGGATCGCAGACTAGTCCGAGCAGGTTTTTGAAACACATCGCAGCAGCATTGAAAGCTTGCTCCGGTGTTCCGCCCATCATATGGACAACCGCAGCAGATGCCATGGCAGATGCTGTTCCAACTTCTGCCTGACACCCTCCTTCCGCACCCGATATGGTTGCATTTCGAGCGACAACGCTACCGACCATGTTCGCAGCTAGTAGTCCTTCAATCAACTTGTCTTCATCCAGATCAAATCGTTCTTTCATGGTAATCAGAACAGCTGGTAGCACGCCACAAGATCCAGCGGTGGGTGAGGCGACCACTTTTCCCATGGAAGCGTTGACTTCCATAGTGCTCAGTGCGTAACTCACGGCTATGGCTATCGTTTTGCCACAAACTGTTTTTTCGTTTTCATAGCGTTTTTTAAGTAGGACGCTATCATTACCTATGATCTTACCTTTTATTACGTTGTCCTCGTCATTGATGCCAAGATGGACGGCGTTGGACATGACTCCAAGGACATTTCTCAGGTAATCTTTGATATAGCCGTAACTGCGACCGGTCTTTTGAATTTCATAATCCATGGAAGCCTGGTGCAAAGGCACATTTTGTTCTTTGCAGTAGGCGATGACGTCAATACTGTTCGAAAATTTCATGATTCACCCCGTTATTCGTAGATTTTTCCGATGACATTGACATAGAGCATGCCATCCTGTCTGAGCAGTTCATTGATCACCTGCTGTTCAATGTTCTCATCTGTCTCTATAATGCCAATGGCTTTGAGACCTTTTTCCTCACGATAAAGCTTCATGAAAGCAATGTTGATTCGGCTTTCTGAAAGCACTGTAGCGATACGCGCAAGCATTCCTGAACTGTCTTTATGATGAGTCACCAATGTATTGTAATCACCTGTGTACTGGACATCAATACCGTTGATGGACCTGATGATCATTTTGCCTCCACCGATGGAAACTCCAATGATCTCCCATTTTTCTAGTCGATTGGTATAAGCGATGATCTTGACGGTGTTGGGGTGATCGGTATCATCCTCTGAAGTCAAGAAGCAATACTTCAATCCTCTGTTTTCAGCTATTTTAAAGGCATCCACCAAGCGTTCGTCATCGGGTTTTAGTCCGAGAAAACCACCGAGCAAAGCAATATCAGTGCCATGGCCTTTATATGTTTTTGCGAAAGATCCATAGAGGACGAATTCCACTTCAGTAATGGGAAGTTTGATGATGTTTTGTGCCGTATATCCGATTCTACATGCGCCAGCCGTGTGTGAACTGGACGGTCCGATCATAATGGGTCCGATAATATCAAAAATACTGTAATCGTTCAACTCAGGCACCTCCTTTTATAACTCTTATCATAGCAAATCTTTAGTCAAAATAAAATCAAAATCAATTAGGAATAATAAGTTGTTACAGACAACTTTTGGGGTATATCTAAATTGTATTCATTACATTTTATTTATTAAGGAGCCAGCATATGAAAAAATCAACAATCAATGGAAAAGATTTCTATGATTATATCAAATCAGGTGCCAATGAGGTTTATGGCATGAAGGACGATCTGAATCGCATCAATGTCTTCCCTGTAAAGGATGGAGACACCGGAACCAATCTTGTCATGACTATGAATTCCATCGTGGACGAGACGGAGGTTTCCGATGATTTTGATGTGATGATCCGTTCTATGTCAAATGTCGCATTCGAAAGCGCCAGGGGCAATTCAGGGATTATCTTTGCAAGTTTCATCAATGGTTTTTCAAACGCATGTGGACAGCTCAAGACACTGACTATGGAAGAGTTCAGCAATGGAGCCACAGTTGCTGTTGAGGAGGCATATTCAGCTGTATCCACACCGGTTGAGGGCACTATGCTCACGGTCATTAAAGAGTGGGCGGATTATATTGCGGAAAATTATAAAAAGCATCATTATTTCAGTGACTTGCTTGAAGCTGCTTATTCCAGAGCTAAAACCGCACTGGACGAGACACCTGAAAAATTGGAGATTCTCAGAAAGAACAAAGTTGTGGATTCGGGAGCTAAAGGGTTTGTTCTATTTCTTGAAGGAATCAACAACCTGGTTTCAGAACTTAAGAGTACAATCCATGAACACCCGAAAGTGCTCGT
>JAWSUW010000134.1:0-10277 GCA_033549245.1 Bacillota bacterium
TAAGGAAATCTATCCGATTGCATCGCGCTGTGGTGTCTTTGCAAAAACGGATGTGCAGCCATTACTCAACGAAGGTGCATCAAAAGAGGATATTGCCGCATCAGTACTTCAAGCGGTTGTGAATCAAACCATCAGCGGTCTTGCCTGTGGAAAACCTATCCGTGGAAAAGTCGCTTTTTTGGGTGGCCCTTTATCATTTTTACCAGAACTTAAAAAACGTTTTGAAATTACACTTAACTTGGGGATTGATGATATCGTTACTCTTGATCACACCCAGTATTTTGTTGCGCTTGGAGCCGCGCTATCTTCTAAGACTTCTGAAGATATGGAACCACATTGTCTATATGACAGAATGCCTTCCATATACTGTGAATCAAGAGATACATCAGATATGCCCGAGCCACTTTTTGAATCGGATGAAGCTTATGCAGATTTCGTGGCACGACATGAGAAACATAAAGTAATGCGTTACCCAATAGAAGAGGTGAGTGGGCCTACTTATTTAGGAATTGATGCAGGCTCTACTACCACTAAAATAGCTCTGATCGATAATCAAAATAGGCTCATATTCTCCCATTATGGATCCAACGAAGGCGATCCTCTCAAAACAACTGTCAAAGCGCTTAAAACCTTGTTTGAACAAATGAGAAAAGACGCTTATATTGCATACGCTACTGTCACAGGATATGGAGAGACTTTGATTAAGGCTGCGTTGAATCTAGATCATGGTGAAATTGAAACCGTAGCTCATTATAAGGCAGCAGATTATTTTCTTCCTGGAGTGGATTTTATTATTGACATCGGTGGTCAGGATATGAAAAGTTTACGTGTACGTGATGGTGCAATTGATTCCATCATGCTTAATGAGGCATGTTCATCAGGTTGTGGATCGTTTATCGAGACATTTGCCAATTCTGTGAATTTACCGGTCTCCAATTTTGCAGAAAAGGGTTATTTCTCTATCAAACCGGTTGATTTAGGTACCAGATGTACTGTATTCATGAATTCACGAGTCAAGCAAGCCCAAAAAGAGGGCGCTACAGTTGGCGATATTTCAGCAGGAATTTCAATGTCTGTAATTAAAAACGCGCTTTTTAAAGTCATTCGAATGAGATCTAAAGACGATCTTGGCGAAAAGATTGTCGTACAAGGAGGTACTTTCTATAACAATGCAGTCCTTCGTTCTTTTGAGCAGATTGCGGGAAAGGATGTAGTGCGTCCAGATATCGCAGGAATCATGGGAGCTTATGGCTGTGCCATAATTTCAAGAGAAAAATTCGTTGATGGACATCATACAACTATGGTTTCTTCTGAGCTTCTCGAGGATTTTTCTACAACAACGTCCTCTAAACGATGTGATCTTTGTGGAAACCATTGCCATTTGACTGTCAATCAATTTTCCGATGGAAGAAGTTTCATAACTGGGAACAGATGTGAACGTGGTGCTGGTATTGAACGTACGACAGAAGCACTTCCTAATTTATACGATTATAAACTTAAGCGCGTATTCGATTATCCCGTTCTTTCAAGAGCAGATGCTAAACGTGGTATCATTGGTATACCAAGAGTTTTAAATATTTATGAGGATTATCCGTTCTGGGCTTCCTTTTTTACTGAACTCGGGTTTAGAGTGGAACTCTCTACAAGATCCTCCAAAAAGATTTATGAGCTAGGCATGGAGACAATTCCTTCAGAGAGTGTATGTTATCCTGCAAAGTTGGTCCATGGCCATATTGAAGACTTGATCAAACGCAAAGTCGATAGGATTTTTTATCCATGCATACCATACAATATCAAGGAAGATGAGCAATCGAACAATCATTACAACTGTCCGGTGGTCACATCATATCCTGAAACAATCAACACAAATCTCGACAATTTACATTCAACAAACATAAAATACCATCATCCTTTTTTACCGATTGATTCACCCGAAAAAATGAAAAAGCGACTCTTCGCAGAATTGTCATCATGGGGTCTTAAGAAAGATGAGATTTACACAGCAGTCGATCATTCGTATTCAGCTCTTGAGTCTTATAAATCTGACGTGCGTAAAAAGGGTGAAGAAACCATTGAATTCATGAAGCAAAATAAGAAAAAAGGAATCGTTCTCGCTGGTAGACCATATCATATTGACCCTGAGATCAATCATGGCATTCCAGAACTCATTGAATCCTACGGGTTTTGTGTTCTTTCAGAAGATGCCGTTGCTCATTTGGCTACAGTGGAAAGGCCACTTAGGGTCGTTGATCAATGGATGTATCATACCAGATTATATGCTGCAGCTACTTTTGTTGGACAAACCGAAAATCTGGAGCTTGTTCAGTTGAATTCTTTTGGATGCGGATTGGATGCAGTCACATCAGATCAGGTAAGGGAAATCCTTGATCGGTTTGGAAAGTTGAGCACACTGATCAAGATTGATGAAATCAACAATTTAGGTGCTATCAGAATCAGAATTCGATCTTTGATGGCGGCGCTGATTGAGCGAGATAAAACTTGTTTTACTGTGCCTGAAATTGAAGTGATGCCCAGCCGTGTCAAATTTACCGAAGAAATGCGAAAGACGCATACCATACTGGTTCCTCAAATGTCACCGATTCATTTTCAATTCATCGAAGCTGCGGTAAGACCAGAGGGATACAACATGGAAGTCTTGCCTTCCATAGATACACATGCCATCGATGAAGGGCTCAAATACGTCAACAATGATGCGTGTTATCCATCTATACTAGTTGTCGGTCAAATGATGAAAGCCATCAATTCAGGCAAATATGACCTCGATAAGACAGCACTTATCATCACGCAAACCGGTGGAGGGTGTAGAGCAACCAACTATATCGCTTTCATAAGACAAGCGCTCAAAAGTTCTAAACTTGATCACATCCCGGTAATCAGTCTCAATGCTTTGGGACTTGAGGATAACCCTGGCTTCAAAATCACAAAATCATTGATGGATAGATTGGTCCAAAGTATGCTCTATGGTGATTTATTCATGAGAGTCCTTTATAAGACTAGACCATATGAGCAAGTTCCTGGCAGTGCGAATACACTGTATGATAAATGGGTGGAGCAATGTAAACACGATCTTGAGTTCGGCGGAAGAAGAGAATTCGTAAAGAACATGAAGCAAATCGTTTCAGAATTCGACAACTTGCCACTGAACAATACGGTGAAACCGAAAGTGGGATTAGTTGGAGAGATTCTAGTGAAATTCCATCCTACTGCCAATAACAATATCGTGGAAATGATAGAAAAAGAAGGTGCAGAAGCTGTCATGCCAGATCTTATTGACTTCTTTGCCTATACAGCTTATAACAGTGTCATCAAGCATAAATACCTTTCAGGATCACTAAAAAGCAGATGGACAAGTGAAGCATTGATTGCCATATTGGAATATTACAGAAAACCAATGGTGGATGCGCTCAAAAAAAGCAGTAGATTTGAACCACCAAAACATATCAAAGCCCTTGGAGAACTTGCAAGTCCTCATCTATCACTTTGTAATCAGACTGGTGAAGGATGGTTTTTAACCGCAGAGATGATAGAGCTTATACACAGTGGGGTAGACAACATTGTGTGCATGCAACCCTTTGCTTGTTTACCTAATCACATTACTGGCAAGGGAATGATCAAGGAACTGAAAAGCACGTTTCCTAAATCAAATATTGTAGCAATCGATTATGATCCAGGTGCAAGTGAAGTCAATCAGATCAATAGGATTAAATTGATGTTGGCTTCTGCGTATGAAAATCTCGACAATTAATCAGAGTAAAACCAGATTCATTGCAATTATTTATTGCTTCGAATCTGGTTTTTTTTATGTTTGTATACAGTATTTATGTTATAATGATGGATGAAATTATGAGACCGGAGTGATGATAATGAATGATCGAATTTTAGTGTTTGGACACAAAAATCCAGATACAGATAGTGTGACATCCGCAATTACACTTGCATACCTTAAACACAAACTTGGCCAATCCGCCAAGCCATATATTCTTGGTGAGCTATCCAAAGAGACAGCGTTCGCACTTTCTTATTTTGGAGTCGAATCACCAGATCGCATTGAGAACGTCAAAATTCAAATGAAGGATTTAAGTTACGATAAAATTGAACCACTTGGTCCGGAAAACTCAATTTTGACCGCTTACAATCACATGAGTAAAAACAAAATAAGAACACTTCCAGTGGTTGACGGTGAGAAGAATCTCATTGGTATTGTAACGATGAAAGATATCGCTATGAATGCAATCAACGGCGATTTACACGAACTGAATACAACCTTTCAAAATGTCAGAACCGATTTGAATGCCATCACACTCAATTATTCAAATCCGCTAGTGAATGGTAGTATAATCATAACTGCTTTTCACGATTCTACTATTATCAAAAATGAAATTCTCGGAAAAACATCTATTGTCATCACAGGTGACCGCTACGATATCATCGAATATGCTATTCAAAGCAAAGTTCAACTTATCGTAGTTACCGGTGGACTTAAGATTCCAAATATTCTTATTGAAAAAGCAGCTGTATCTCGAGTGAACATGGTTGTAACCCCTTATGACACGTATTATACTTCAAAATTAATCAATCAGACCAATTATGTGAGCTCCATCATGAAGTCCGACCGATTGATGAAGTTCAAATCAGAAGAATATATGGAAAATTGTAGGGAAATTATACAAACTTCAAAGCATTCCAAGTTTCCGATTATTGATTCACAAGGGAAGTACCTTGGAATTATCGGTAGAACCCATTTCCTCAATCCAAGCAAGAAAAAAGTGATCCTTGTGGATCACAATGAGTACGCACAATCAGCAGAGGGACTCAATGAAGCAGAGGTCCTTGAAATCATAGACCATCACAAACTTGGTGACATCTCAACAGCGTTGCCTATATCCTTTAGAAACGTTCCCGTGGGAAGTACCAACACAATTATTTATCAAATGTATCGGGAAGCTGGTATTGGCATTCCGAAGCATATCGCTGGTCTTATGCTTTCAGGGATCATATCGGATACACTTTTTTTAAAGTCACCAACAACTACACCTGTAGATGTCAAAGCAATGAATGAACTTTGCGATATTGTCGATATATCAGCAGAAAAATATGCGATGGAACTATTTAAAAATGGAACTTCATTGGAAGGACGATCAGTTGAAGACATCTTCAGAAATGATTTCAAATCATTTCTCCTGGATGGATATAAAATTGGGATTTCTCAAGTTTTCACCTTGAACTTTACCGACATCCTTGATCAACAAGAAACTTATCTTAGTTTGATTCAAGAAGTTCATGATCAACATGATTACTATGTGACTCTTATGCTGGTCACTGACATCATCAATGAAGGATCCTATGTGATATTCAAATCATCACACGAAACGCTTCTTTCATTAGCTTTTGAACAAGATGTAAAACAAGGAACTTTCATTAATAATTGTGTTTCAAGAAAGAAACAAATCATTCCAAAATTGATCCAAGCCATCAACATGATTAAATAGGAGGCTTCATGGCTAGCAAATATGATTTCTATGAGACACTTGGAGTATCTCTTGATGTTGTGAGCATAATAGAAAAAAGTGAAAAGAAGATTCAAAATCAATTCAAGAAGATTGATGATATAGCTGAATATAACCAACTCAAAGTTTTACACGCCATGCAGATCAATCGAATATCAGATATGCATTTCAACTGGAATACAGGTTACGGATATGATGACATCGGTAGGGATGGAGTAGAAAACGTTTACAAAACGGTTTTCAATACCGAAGATGCCATTGTCAGACCAATCATAGTGTCTGGAACGCATGCGTTGACACTTATGCTAAGTGGAACATTAAGGCCAGGTCAGAAGATGCTGAGCATTACAGGCAGACCATATGACACGCTCGAAAAAGTTATAGGATTATCCCCTTCAAAAGGGATCTCACTTATGGATATCGGTGTCGAATATAATGAGATTTCTCTTGATCCTGATGGTGGTTTCGCAATCGATGCCATTAAATCCGCTATGAACACAAAGCCTGATGTTGTTTATATACAGAGATCTGCAGGATATTCTTGGAGACGAGGTCTTACAATTGAAGAAATAGGGAATGTCATTGATATGGTTAAGAGTGACACCCCTGGAACAATTGTCATGGTGGATAATTGTTATGGAGAGTTCCTAGATTATCTGGAACCCACTGATGTTGGGGCAGATCTCATGGCAGGCAGTTTGATAAAAAACCCTGGTGGCGGACTGGCGCTTAGTGGGGGTTACATCGTTGGAAAATCTGATTTGATTGAAGCTGTAGCGGATCGTATGACATCTCCGGGAATCGGTAAAGAATGCGGACTAACTTTTGGTCAAACTAGAACTATATTACAAGGTTTTTTCCTTGCACCAAAGGTTGTATCAGGAGCTCTCAAAGGAGCCATTTTGTGCGCTAAAGTCTTCGAAGATCTTGGTTACAAAGTGAATCCGAAATCAAATGAAAGTAGAAGTGATATCATTCAGGCTATTGAATTTAAAAGCGCTGATAAAGTTATTGCGTTTTGTAGAGGGATTCAATCCGCATCACCTGTAGACAGTTTCGTTTCTCCCGAGCCTTGGGCTATGCCAGGTTACTCTAGTGATGTAATAATGGCTGCAGGCGCATTTGTTCAAGGATCGTCCATTGAACTTAGTGCCGATGCTCCCATCCGAGAACCCTATATTGCCTATTTTCAAGGTGGGTTGACCTATGAACATTCAAAATTTGGAGTAATAAAAGCTCTTGACCGATTAAAAAAGGAAGGTTTTTAATGGACTATAACAAACGAGCACTCGAAATGCATGAAAAGCACAAAGGAAAAATAGAAATAAAAAGTAAGATGCCATTAGATAATCAGGATGATTTAGCTACAGCTTACACTCCAGGTGTTGCTGAGCCATGCAGAGCAATTCATAAAACGCCATCAGATGTTTATAAATACACCTCAAAAGGCAATATGGTTGCTGTTATTTCAGACGGATCAGCAGTTTTGGGACTTGGAAATATAGGTCCTGAAGCAGCAATTCCAGTTATGGAAGGCAAAGCAATCCTGTTCAAGGCGTTTGCAAATGTGGATGCGTTTCCGATATGTTTAAAATCTCAGGATGTAGATACTATAGTTGAAACAATATACCAAATATCACCAATGTTTGGTGGTATAAATCTTGAAGATATCTCATCTCCTCGATGTGTTGAAGTTGAACGCAAACTGAAGGAATTGCTCGATATTCCTGTTTTCCATGATGATCAGCATGGCACAGCCATCGTAGTGAGCGCCGCACTAATCAACGCTCTCAAATTGGTATCGAAATCTATAGATTCAGTAAGAATAGTAATTAACGGTGCAGGTTCTGCAGGAAATGCAATTGCGAGAATGCTGATTGATCTAGGTGCAAAAAATATACTGACTTGTGATCGAAATGGTATTTTAACCAGCGAAGAACCTCAAAATAATTGGGTGAAGGATGAGATCGCTATGCTAACCAATCCAGATAAACTTTCCGGATCGTTGACAGATGCGATGATTGGTGCGGATGTCTTTATTGGAGTATCATCCAAAGATGCAGTCAATGAAAGCATGGTAAAATCCATGGCTAGTGATGCCATCGTTTTTGCAATGGCCAACCCTGATCCTGAAATCATGCCTGATCTTGCATTTAGGGCAGGAGCAAGAATTGTAGGGACTGGACGTTCTGATTTTGCCAACCAAATTAATAATGTTTTGGCCTTTCCAGGTATTTTCAGAGGTGCTCTTGACGCCAGAGCTACAGATATCAATGAAGCAATGAAAACTGCTGCAGTATATGCCATAGCAGATTTGGTCAAGGTTGAAGAACTCAGGGAAGATTACATCATTCCAGGTGCTCTTGATGAAAGCATATCGAGCGCAGTATCCAGAGCGGTTTATGATGCTGCAATAAAAAGCGGAGTAGGGACGAAATGAAAAAATAATGGGGCACTGAAGTTTTGATCTTCAGTGCCCCATTTTGTTTTTAGTAATCTCCTTGAGCCATCATAGCTTCAGCAACTTTGATAAATCCTGCAATATTTGCACCAGCAACGAGGTTATAACCATATCCGTACTCTTTTGAAGCCTCATATGCATTTTTGTGTATATTGATCATAATTTCTTTGAGTTTTTGATCCACTTCCTCAAAAGTCCAGTGATATCGGATGGTATTCTGACTCATTTCTAGTGCTGAAGTGGCTACACCGCCAGCATTGGCAGCTTTTGCAGGTGCCACCAGAATATTGTGCTCCAGTAAGTATTGAAGTGCCTCATTTGTCGTAGGCATGTTTGCACCTTCACCAACGGCCAAAAGTCCGTTTGCTATAAGTGTCTTGGCATGTTCTAATGTAATATCGTTTTGTGTTGCACATGGAAGGGCTATATCACAAGGGATTGACCAAACGCTTCCAAATCCCTTTTTATACTCTGCATTCGGGTAGGTATCTAGATAGTCGCTTATATCCACTCTTCTAATTTCTTTGAGTTCTCTTACAAGGCTAAGATCAATACCGTTTTCATCGTAAATGCATCCTCTTGAGTCAGACATTGCAACTACATGTGCACCAAGTTCTTTCGCTTTTTGACAAGCAAAGGTTGCTACATTTCCAGCACCTGATATAATCACTTTTTTTCCTTTGATTGATAGATTGTTGAATGATAACATTTCCTCAACAAAGTAGAGTAATCCGAAGCCGGTAGCTTCAGGTCGAACCAGTGAACCTCCATATGATAACCCTTTACCTGTTAAAACTCCATTTTCAAAAGCGCCTTTGATTCTTCTATATTGTCCATACAAATAACCAATTTCTCGTCCACCTACACCTATATCGCCGGCTGGAACATCCACATCAGGACCGATATGTCTATAAAGCTCAGTCATAAAGCTCTGACAAAATCTCATCACCTCAGCGTTCGATTTACCTTTTGGATCAAAGTCAGATCCACCTTTGCCACCACCAATTGGTAGTCCGGTCAAAGCATTTTTGAAGATTTGCTCAAATCCTAAAAACTTGATGATCCCGATATAAACTGATGAGTGAAAACGTAATCCTCCTTTATAAGGACCTCTTGCACCGTTAAATTGGACTCTAAACCCTCTATTGACTTGAATTTTACCTGAATCATCCACCCAAGGCACTCTAAATAAGATCTGTCTTTCTGGCTCGCATAACCTTTCCAAAATATTAGCCTCAGCATATTGGGGGTGTTTCTCAAAAACTGGAGCCAATGATTCAAACACTTCTTCGACCGCTTGCAAAAATTCCTTTTCATATGAGTTTCTATTTTTAACACTTTCAAAAACTTCATTGATATAAGTCATAATCGATCCCCTTTATTTGAATTTAATGTCCTATATTCCTTTAAATACCATTTTAAATGAAATTTTAATCAATAACAATTAACTTTTTATAAAAAAAAACGAATCCGAAGATTCGTTTTAACTTATATTTACATTTTTCTGAATACACCTTTGACCTTCCCAAGAATTTGGACATCATCCAAATAGATAGGGGACATGGATTCATTTTCAGGTTGCAATCTGACTCTATTTTTTTCTTTATAAAACGTTTTCACGGTTGCACTATCATCTATTAAGGCAACGACGATATCTCCGCTGTGTGCATCGTTTTGCTGTTTGACCAGAACAAGATCCCGGTCGAAGATACCAGCTTCAATCATGCTTTCTCCTTTGATTTTAAGCATGAAATAATTGCCTTCATCGACGTAATCTGAAGGAATCGGGAAAGTCTCTTCAAAAGATTCGACAGCAAGTATTGGTTGACCGGCAGTAATTTCACCTACAATCGGAATGAACCTGGTGTCCCTGGCCATATTGATGACATTGGATACTGGTTCTGAATCCAAATCATAAATTTCTATGGCTCTTGGTTTGGTTGGATCGCGCCTTATGTATCCTAGCTCTTCCAGTTTTGTCAAATGTGCATGAACTGTAGAAGTGGATTTCAATTCAACGGCGGCACAAATTTCTCGGACAGAAGGGGGATAACCTTTCTTTGAAACTTCATCTTTTAAGTAATCGAGTATCATCTGTTGTTTTTTTGATAATTTTCCACCCATAATGATCTCTCCTTATTGTTATTTTATATGAAGTATATCACAGGATTTCAAAAAAATCAAACATTAGTTCTATTTTTTGCTTTACAATATGATTCACATGTGATAATGTCCTAAGTAATCACACGTGATTATGTCCCAAAAGATATTATGATATAATAATGCCT
>JAWSUW010000135.1:0-10145 GCA_033549245.1 Bacillota bacterium
GGATACTTTTCAGCACTGACTGCTTATGGCTTTCACATGTATAATTTTAAGGGAAAAAATTTCTTGTTCGGTATTATTTTAATCTTCATGATGGTTCCTAGTCAGTTGGCCTTTTTGGGATATGTGAAATGGATGACACAATTAGGACTTATGGACACACATGCAGCCTTAATCATACCTTCTATAGCTTCAATCGGCACCGTATTTTTCTTAAGGGCTTATATCAGTGCGGCACTAAGTAAGGAAATCATTGAATCTGCAAGGATTGACGGAGCAGGTGAATTGTATATTTTCCATAGAATTGCGTTACCGCTGATGGCACCGGGTGTTGCAACAATGTCGATATTCACTTTTATCGGGTCGTGGAACAATTACCTTACTGCAAGGGTTATACTGAGTTCAAAAGAAAATGAAACTTTGCCAATGGTTATATCATCATTAAAAGCCCTCAAAATTTGGTATCTGAATCAAGGTGCAATTTATTTAGGCTTTGCCATTTCAATTGTTCCGATTGTTGTTGTGTTTATATTTGCATCTAAATATCTAATCGAAAACATCTCAGCAGGTGCAGTTAAAGGTTAAAAAGGTATCAACTTTACTAAATATGTACAACGTCTGGAGAAAATTAATTATGATAGATCCCAATTTATATTTTGGTGACACACTCGTATCGTCAAATGATGCGAAAGTATCATTTGAGACAATCCTAATCAACAATGAAACTTTTTTTAAAATAGAAAATTATGATGAAATGTCTCCTTTTTTTATGACTATTGTCAGTGACGTGGATTTCTGGCTTTTTATTTCAAGTACTGGTGGATTGACAGCTGGACGTAAAACGCCAGAAACTGCATTATTTCCTTACTATACGGATGATAAGATTCATGACAGCAATGAAACGACAGGATCTCATACGGTGTTGATCGTTTCTGACGGCAAAAAGAATTTTTTGTGGAAGCCGTTTTCAAAACACAATTACAATGTGTATAAAATTACCAGAAATTTATATAAAAATACCATAGGCAACAAAATTATTTTTGAAGAAATTAATCGTGATTTAAACTTAACGTTCAGATATACATGGAAAACCAGTCATAAATACGGATTTGTAAAAGCCTCAGAATTGATTAATAATTCTAAAAAGAAATTATCCATCAGACTATTGGATGGCATAAGAAATATCCTGCCTTATGGCGTGGATACCTTGCTTCAGTCGACGAGAAGTACACTTGTGGATGGGTACAAACGGAGTGAACTTATCGCAGATTACGGACTTGGAATATTTACTTTGAGTTCAATCATATCTGACAAAGCTGAGCCAAGTGAATCACTGAAATCAACAACAGTTTGGTCAAAGGGTTTGGATCATCCGGTTTACTTGCTTTCAGAACAGCAAATTTCTACTTTTGAAAAAAACAAGAATATTGAAACAGAGTACGAAATGAAAGGCAGAAGAGGTGCTTTTTATGTGTCGAGCACTATCGATTTAGAGGATCATGAATCGAAAGAATGGTGGATTGTTTCTGAGTTAAATCAATCAGCCGCTAAAATCCAATCACTGATTGAGGAAATCGATGCCGGTGAATCCATTCTTGTAAATCTGGAAAATGATGTTCTATTTGGTGATGATAATCTCAAGAAGCTGGTATTTGATGCAGATGGGTTCCAAATGACAAAGAATGCCAACACCATTTATAGACATTTTTCAAACACACTTTATAACATTATGCGTGGTGGCATTTATGCAAGTGGGTATGACATTGAAACGAAGGATCTAAAACAATTTATTGAAAACTGGAACAAAGTGGTATTCAGTAAGCATTCTGAGTATTTGGACGGACTTCCAGAAATGGTGAATTATTTTGAGCTGCTCAAACGAATTGATATGCGAAAAGATTTGGAGCTGGAGCGTCTTGTTCGTGAATATCTCCCCTTGACCTATTCAAGACGTCATGGTGATCCGAGCAGACCGTGGAATAAATTCAATATTGAAGTAACAAAGGAAAATAGCGAGAAAAACTTGAATTTTGAAGGGAATTGGAGAGATATCTTCCAGAATTGGGAAGCTTTATCACTTTCTTACCCTGGTTATATTGAAAGCATAATCTCAAAATTTGTAAACGCATCCACTGCTGATGGTTATAATCCTTATCGCATCACAAAAGAAGGTGTAGATTGGGAGAAGCTGGATTCTATGGATCCATGGTCAAACATCGGTTACTGGGGCGATCATCAAGTGATCTATCTTCTTAAAATGATGGAGCAATCTAGAAAATACAAGCCCGATGAATTGCCATCTTTACTTTATAAAAATATCTTTGTGTATGCAAATGTACCCTATAGAATCAAAGGCCTTGAAGACCTCCTTAAAGATCCTAAAAACACTATAATCTTTGATGACGCAAGTAACAAATTAATTGAAGAGAAAGTTGCTAAAATCGGAGCTGATGGGAAACTTGTTTTTGTAGACAATGAACTTTACCATGTCAATTTGATGGAAAAGCTTCTTGCGGTATTACTTTCCAAACTCTCCAATTTCATTCCATGTGGCGGGATTTGGATGAACACACAACGCCCAGAGTGGAATGATGCCAATAACGCATTGGTGGGCAATGGGGTTTCAATGGTTACACTTTACTATCTATACAGATATTTGGGCTTTGTCGCAGATTTGATAGCGGACCTCAAAGAGGAAATGTTGGTATCTGTAGAAGTTAGAGCGCTATTTATAGGAATTTTTGAGGTTCTGAATGATAGCACAAAACACCTTGGCTCTGCGATCAGTGACGAAATTCGGTTTGATATTGTATCAAGATTGGGTAGGCACGGAGAAACCTATCGTCAATCCATTTATACAGATGGATTTTCAGGTGAGAAGGAAAGTCTTACTATTGAGGCATTAAAAGATTTTGTCGATCTGACGATGTCACATCTAAAAGATACAATCGACAAAAATAAGCGAGTGGACGGATTATATCACTCATATAACTTAGTCAAATTTGGTAAAAACACATGCAGCATATCCAATCTTTACGAAATGCTCGAAGGTCAGGTTGCGGTACTGAGCTCTAAAGCGCTGGATTCAAAAGAAGCATTAAGTGTCTTGAAAGCCTTGAGAGAAAGTGCCATTTATCGAGAGGATCAGAACAGTTTCATGCTTTATCCAGTACGTGAACTTCCAAAATTCATGAGTAAGAATATTATTCCTGAAGATTTGGTTAGTACGTCTCATGTAATGAAAACAGAATTAGATAAGGGTTTAATGCGTTTTGTTGAGAAAGATGTGAAGGGTCAATATCATTTTAACGGTCAATTTAGAAATGGTACTGAAATCATGGATGCTCTCAAGAAGACGAACGAATATAATGAAGAGGATATCTTGGCAGTTGGTGAGATTTTTGCGAATATATTCGATCACCATTCCTTTACAGGACGTTCAGGTACTTTTTATAAATATGAAGGCTTAGGATGTATTTACTGGCACATGGTTTCAAAACTGGTATTGGCTGCTGAGGAAAATTACTATGCGGCGATTACTCAGGATGAACAAAGTCAAGATGCTGAAAAATTAGCTGAGTATTTCCATGAGCTGAAAGCTGGAATTGGAGTTGAAAAGTCACCAGTGGATTACGGTGCTTTTCCGACAGATGCATATTCTCATACCCCTGGCTTTTCTGGTGTTCAACAACCAGGTATGACGGGACAAGTAAAGGAAGACATTATTTCCAGATTTGGAGAATTGGGCGTAAACATCTCCAATGGTGAAATATGCTTCAATCCTCGACTGTTGTCAAAAGATGAGATGCTTGATCAGAAAACCGAGTGGAAATTGCCATCAGGTACAATCATACTTGATGAGAAACAACTTGGATTTACAATCTGCTCAGTGCCAATTATCTATGAACTCAATAATTATAATGCGATAACAATTTGTTACCATAATGGTGATAAGTATACTTTTGAAAACATTGTTAAACTGAGTAAACAGATCAGTCAAAGTATTTTTAACCGTGATGGAAAAATTGCCAAGATCATTGTAAGAACAAAATTGTAATTTGTGACCGCCTTAGGCGGTCTTTTTTTTATTTTGGAAAACTTACAAAAGTTGCCGCAAAACTATGAATAATGGTAAAATACTCATGTAAGGCCAATCTAAAGAGAAGTTGGTGAACCGATGAAGTCAATCCGATTCAAGATCCTCATTATGGCGTTTGTCATTACTTTGATCGTGGCAACGGTTATTTCCGTTTATGGTACAATCCGTAGCAAAAACATGGTAGAGGCAAGCAATGAAGCGTATATTAATTCTCTGGCAAAGGAATTAGCGCTTGAGATGGATAATTTCATACAGTTGCAAAAGGGCTATTTGGATGGTCAAGTCAGTGCGCTGACACATATCAAGGATTACTCTGAGGAAAGCATGGCAGCGTTCACATATAATATGGGCAATTCCAACGATTATATGCTATATAGTTATTTTAACACTCTGAAAGATACTGGACATTTCACCAGTTCTGATGGTTGGATTCCACCTGAAGGATACACTTGGGAAAATAGATACTGGGTCAAATTGGTTTCTGAAACGGAATCCGTCTTTGTGGATTTTCCTTCATATGATTCTGGGACTGGTAATATAGTTACGGTGCTTAGAAAGCGTGTTATGGACCAAAATGTACATGGTATATTAAATATGGCTATCAAGCTGGACGAACTCTCGCAGAGACTCAAGTCATATTCTGTTCCTAAAGGGGCACAAACATTGCTGATAGATGACAATGGCCTCTTAGTTGCTTTTCATGACCCTGAAATATTTAACAATCAACCAGAAGCGCTTATGGTGAATGATATAATTACAGGTTTCGATAAAGATGTGAGTTCTTTTGAACTTGAAGATCAAACATACATTTCATCAAAATTAAATAATGCCCCTTGGGTGTTATGGATTTCTGTACCCACTGCATTTTTTTACAGTGGTGTAAATGAAACCATGACCAGTTTTATGGTGATCTATATTTTGACATTTATCATCTCAATTTTTATTGCCAACGCTATTAGCAGAAAAATTACAACACCAATCATGCAATTGAGAACTCATGCAGAGCATATCAGCAGTGGCACTTATGCTGATAGGATATCATCTGACTTGTTACATCAAAAGGATGAAATCGGTCACTTAGCCACAACTTTTGAAAACATGCGGGAAAACATACTTCAACGAGAAAACGAACTTGCGCACAATTACATGGAAATTCAAGCGCTATACGAAGAGATGGCTGCTTCAGAGGAGACTTTGAGAGAAAACTATGACGCTCTAAACCTGTATAAGGATCAAGTGGAATACTACGCGTTTCATAATGCGAAAACTGGATTCTACAATCGTGATTATTTGATTCAAACCTTGAGTAAGGATGCTCAATCAGGTGCTCTTCCGGGTAAAGCATTAATTTGCTTAAGTTATAAAGAAATAAATCATTATTCTGAAACTATAGGGCAGACAATCTTAGAATTATTGCACTATAGAATCGGTCTTGCAGTGAGTAAATATATGCCAAATGATGAGTATTCACAAATCTACGATTTGGCCATTGGTAAGTATGGATTGCTTATAGATGAGGCGTATTTTAACAACATTGACTTATTGATAAGAAATATCAAGACTGAGATTGCTTCTATGAAACTACTTGATGCATTGACCATCAAAGTCTCTCTTGCCGTAGGTGGATTTAAACTAGATTCGCAAAACATTGAAATTGAACAAGGTATTGAAATTCTAGAAAAAGCAGAAACTGCAATGATCAGCAATCAGTCTAATTTAAGCCATGAAAACGATATCACATGGTTTGATGATGAATTGCACCGAAAGCGTAATTATGAAACACAAATAGAATCTGGATTATTTGAAGCACTCAAACGAAATGAAATTTCCGTGGTTTATCAACCACAGTATGATCATAGTGGTCAAATTATTGGTGCTGAAGCCTTGATGCGTTGGAAACACGGGGAGCTTGGCAATATACCTCCTATTGATTTCATAACAAGGGCAGAGAACTTAGGTTTAATAGATCAACTTGATCAGTTCATGATTACTGAAGTGCTGAAATTCCAATCCGAGTTGAAAACGGTACATGACATCATATTGCCTATGTCTGTAAATGTTTCTGTAGTTGAACTGCTTGATCCTCAGTTTATTGATCGCATTGAGGAAGAAGTCACAAGGAATAAAACTGAGCGAACATCATTGATCTTCGAGATTACTGAAACTGCATTTTCTAAAAATTTGACTCTTGTGAAAGAAAACATTATAAAACTAATGGAACTAGGTTATCAGGTACATCTAGATGATTTTGGAACAGGGTATTCTTCTCTTACTTATTTAACTGAGTTTCCAGTTCATGCCATCAAAATAGACAGTACTTTCGTTAATACATTCTTAGAAAAACCAAAAGTTTCAAAAGTTATCTCCACTATGATCGACCTTGCTATGAAAATTGATGCACAAATCATCGCAGAAGGTGTTGAGACCCAGGAACAATTAGAAGGACTAGGTGCTTTAGGTTGTTTTATCTATCAAGGCTTTCTGTTTTCAAAACCCGTTGATCGACAAACTTTGATAGAAACTATAATTAAAGGTTATCCCGTTGAATAAACTCAGCGGGATATTTTATTGCTCATTTAAAATATATTCTAAAATCAAAAATGATATAATTCTAGTAATGACAAATTAGGGAGGAAAATTCATGGCAAAAAGTGTTATCGTTAGTAAAAATGAAAATATTGGAATCATCACATTAAACAGACCGGAGTTTAACAATACATTTAACGTTCCCCTAGCAAAGGAACTGAACAATGCACTTTTGGAATTTGAAAATGACAAGAGTGTAAACGTGATCATTATTAACGCAAATGGGAAAAATTTTTGTACTGGAATCGATATAAATGACATAGAAGGTAAAAGTAATCTTGAGTACTCAAAATGGGTAGAATTGATGGAAAAAATGAATATTACGATTGCAGGTATGGGTAAGCCTGTGA
Organism: Bacillota bacterium; assembly: GCA_033549245.1. GTDB lineage: Bacteria > Bacillota > Clostridia > Peptostreptococcales > Acidaminobacteraceae > Fusibacter_D. The sequence continues at coordinate 7,033 of JAWSUW010000135.1, forward strand.
TAGCATCTGTACAAAGAATCGCAGTTGCAAACGGAATTGGTCTTGTAGCAGCATGTGATTTAGCAATTGCAGCAGATGATGCTAAATTTGGAGCCACAGCAATCAATGTAGGGCTGTTTTGCATGGGACCCGCTGTACCACTTCTTAAAAGTCTGGGTAGAAAAAAGACTCTGGAATTAATCTTGACCGGAGATATAATCGATGCAGCCGAGGCTCACAGAATCGGTCTGATCAACAAAGTGGTTCCTGCTGAAAAATTAGAAGAAGAGACACTCAAATATGCAAGGAAACTAGCAGATAAAAGTCCATTGGCCCTTCAATTAGGAAAGAAATCATTTTATAAAATGGAAGATCTTGATTACGCCAAAGCACTGGATTTAACAAATAATCATTTTGCATCCCTTTGCACTACAGAAGATGCCCATGAAGGGGTCAAGGCGTTTTTAAACAAAAGAAAACCTGTTTGGAAAAACAGGTAAGCATCAGTATGGTAAAATAGGAGAGAAAAAAATGTATAATGACCTTTTAAGAAAGTATAATCAAATCAAATATTTCAAACTGGTTTCTGCAATCTTGATTGATCTGGTTGGTATTGTATCATATTTTGTCCCTGTGGTCGCTGAGGGTGGAGATTTGGTTTGGGGTCCAATCAGTGGATTTTTGATTTACGTTTTATTTCCGAACCACAAGAAAATGGCTATTGCTGGTGCTGTAGAAGAAATGCTTCCATTTACTGATATTATTCCGACAGCTTATCTGACATGGAGACTCGATTATGTGAAACACAAAAACAAGACTTTATCTGATTTTCTTAAGAACAGAATGGAAGAGGAGCAAGTTATAAATGATCAGTATGGTATTAATGATAATAAGAGGATAGATTTATGAGAAAATGGATAACATTTTTTTTGATCATGTCGGCGGTGATCCTAAGCGGAATCCTAACTTACGGAAATTCAGGACCAGTAACATGGTTTCAGTATCCGGGAATCTCAATGATCACCATTGACGAAGATACGAAAATTTCAGTGTTGAATGAAGATTTGCATTTTGATTTTAGTAAAGAAGAACATGATAATTTTTCTCTCATAGGTGAAGTCAGTGCGAAGTATACTATGAAAAATACTGGGGAAGAAAGCATTATTTCCAGAATGGTCTTTCCATTTATCAAAAACATGTGGGGCGTTGAAAAAGATCGGATTGAGGTTTTAATTGATGGCAATCCCATCGATTATAAAATCCATTACGGAGATACTGTAGATTCAATTTCAGCTAATGGAAAATTTGACGAGTCGATAGAGCTGGGCGATATTCTTAAATCCGTTACGGAAGTGAAGTACACCCCAAAGAACTTTGATTATAAAGAAGTTGGAACCCTCTACAGGATCCATTTGGAAACAGATCGTGAAGAGAGTATGCATGTAGTTGCGAACTTCCAGACTGAAGCGGGAAGTTCTAGAATCCTTGCCAAGGGAAACAACAGCTACGCATATAGTGAGAGTAATGAATTTAGTGTTGGAACATGGCTGGATAAAGAAAATAGAATCATGGAAATCTTTAGTTTTGATGAAGATCTTACAATCAATATCATTGGTTATCAAAGTGGTCATTCTGATGCAGATGAAGTTACTGATTTTAAGTATGAAGTCGAAGAAATAGAAATGGCTGTTGAACACTATTTAATAGACTATATTGCCACAGACAGAGATGTTCTCATTGGCTATGATATTCCAGAGGATAAAAATGTATACTATAAAGCTTTAGACCAAGCGCTTGAAAGAGAACGTTTCATCTCTGAAGACCAAATTTCAAGTTTGCTGATTGCCTCACGTTATGTACTGATTGCATATGAAGTGCCTTTTGAGGCGCTGGAAGAGAAAACCGTGGAAGTGAGATATCCTACTTTAGGCAGTATGGACAAAAGAAAAACGGTAAAGCCTACATATACTTATAATTACTTTCTACACCCAGCGAAATACTGGGAAGATTTTCACGATTTGACCATAAGAATAACCCCATCCAGTGATTATCCCTATGTTATACAAAGTAATTTGCCCCTGATCAAGGAGACTGATGGAACTTATATTGGAAATTTTGAGACTCTACCTGAAGTGGATCTTAGTTTCACACTTTATGAAAAGGAAGAAATCACAACTTCAGATAAATTCAAGAATGCTTTGGACCAAAATATCTATCTTTTGATATTTATTGGAATTCCGTTATTGGTTATTCTGTCACTAGTGATCTTAGGATTGATGATGAGAAAAGTGGTGCAATTGCACAGGAAGAATGAAAACTTGAGGAGGCTATAATATGAAATATGATGCACAAAAAAAAGGATTATCTCCGTGATATCCTTTTTTTCATCATTTCTAAAATATATCCACCCTTAAAGAGTTTAGGTTCATAGAAAATAATAAAAGCACTCGGTTCAAAGCGATTGATAATTTCCAAAAGTTCATTTTCAAGCGATCGTTTTGTAAGAATATCGAGTCTATATCTGGAACTTTCTCGCCCTTCACCTTCAAAGACAGTGACGCCATAACCGTTCTCTCTGAGATGGTTAATTAGTGCCATGTTCTTTTCTCTTATGTTTGCAATCACAGAAGTATAGCCTATAGCAAGCTTGTTTTCAACATAGATGCCAACAATCAAACCTATCCCGAATCCAAAAGCATATACGAGCATCTCAAGAATGGATTGTTCGCCAGTTAGTACCAGTGACAGTCCAAAAACGTAAATCAAAGATTCCAAGACTCCAAAAATGGTCGTCAATAGAGTCAGCTTCTTCACCATACAGATGGTTCTAAGTGCCAACATGGGCACGTAGAAAAGTTGCATAATTAAAATCAAAACCAAATTACTCAAATGTCATCTCCGTTTCTAAATAGTGATTATCTATCGTATACATGATAGCATCTTGGCATAGTGGTGTAAAGTTTCTCCAATATACATCCAAGGGTGAATCATTGACATGTAGCTTATATGTATATATTATGGATGTATTCATGAACTATGTTGAATTTTTTGAGTGGATGGAATGTCAACACTTTATTAGACAATTTTCTTAAGGTGCAAATATTTGTAATCCACAGGAGTCATATACCCCAATG
>JAWSUW010000136.1:0-10119 GCA_033549245.1 Bacillota bacterium
CCACCTGCTCGGGGTAGAGCCCACGCTCGCAGCAATAGGCGCTGAGTTCAGCCTCGTTCAGCGGGGCTGTCTCCAGGACGATCTGGAACTTCTCCTGGCTGGTCCACTGATCGGGCTGGGTGGAACGTGATGGCAAAACCTGTCCTTGTGCTCTGGCCCGTTTCCGCCAATTGTAGAGGGTTGTCGCGGTGATGCCTTCCTGCTCGGCCAGTTTCGGGATGGTCATGCTCATCGGCGGCGCCATCTTGCGGAGGATGGCTTCCTTACGCTCTGCGGGGTAACGCACGTTGATCACCTCTCAATCCGTTTAGGTGACAACTACGTTGACGCAAAGGGTCGAATATCGGCCACAAACCGCCTAACGGAATGTTTGTGGCTGGTTAGGAGAGGTGGCATCTAGGACTCTAGATAAAAAACAAAGACTTACCACGAAAGTCTTCGCCGTCATTTTGAAAAATGACATAAGTGGTAGTAAAAGTTGCTTGCAATTTTTCTACCAGTAGTCTGTACTCCTAATGAAAATAAATGTCAATAATTGTTTTTCTAATGAGCTGTTGAGAAAGATTCTAGCCAACATAGTAACCAAACCAGACCAACCGCGCCTCACCGATTATCATCTGATTGAGCCAGTATTTATAATACTATAACATTATAGATGGCACGACCTGGGAGTAAATATCAGCCTGAAAGATAATTAAAAAATATAGTATTCGACGACTACTTAGCCTTGTCACGTGAACGAACAGAAATATACTCCAGCCTAAAGAATTCACGAAACGGAGTTAGCTTTACTATCTGCTGTAACTTTGTTAGAAATTTTCTTAAAAATAATCAAGAGGATGTCAAAAATGACTAAAATCCGGGGAAGCTTGATAGAAGCAAACAAAAATGAGTGGCTCCATGATGTAGGAGAGCTATATGTTCAAGTCAAATTAAGCACAGAAGACGAAAATGTAAAAAAACTTAATGAAGGAAAAAGTCAACCCGTCATGTTAGGTGATGTGGTTATACCAAGTAGTGGAAAAGGATTCCCGAACGCTGTTATTGTCGACGCAGGATCGAATATACAGTTCATTATGCGATCAAAAGGGCCTCGAGGTTTTGGATATCATGTCAAAACAGCAAAGGAAACCATAGCACAGCTTTACTGTTGTGATACTAAAGACAAACCAAGTGGTGAGTCAAGAGTTCGCTTGGCATATTATTACAAAGATAACAAAATGTATAATATAAAGGTTGATGACTGGAACACAATGGGTGTAGCTCAAGATAAAGATCTAAGAGAGCAATATTGGCAGTGTAGAATTGTTACGTGGCCAGTTTACGGATTCATGAAAGATGGCAAAAGCTATGGGACGCCCCGTGAAGGTACCGCAGAAGTAGACGTCAAAGGTGGAGGGGCTCATTCTGGTGATGCAGTAGACAGTAGTGTAGGAAGAGTAGACAAGATTAAGGAACCAAAAGACCCAGAGAATAATAATAATGGGTATTTAACCATGAATTTCTTTGTATTTAAGGATCCTGAAGCGAAGAAAGCATTTTACGAAACATATAAGACAGGAAGTTCTGACGATTTCATATGAAGTGTGCTTAAAAATTTATGGAGGTAGGGGAAATGACAATGATTATAATATGCGTGGAAGGGGAAAAGGCGGCTATTCAATACGACGAAAAGCGATCTCTGTCGGAACTGAGAGCTGAATATCCAAATGATATTCCCCCCAATGGTGTATTCATGATTCAGGGTGCTCCTCTTGTAAAGTCACATGAGAGTTCTGTGACTATCAAAGAAGCCCTTGATGACGGTATGATAACCATTTCCGTGAAGAAAGAATCTTCTAGCGGGAATGAAGAGCCACACCAAAATGAAAGTATAATGATCGCATTGAAAAAGGGCGATAAGCAAAAATCTGTTTCCTTTAACCCAGATAAAAATCTTTCTAAGCTACGTTCCTCACTTTCTGGATTTATGCTTGAAAAAGATTTATTTGAATATAAGGGTGCGCCAATTGCTAAAGACCAAGAGAGCAAGATTACTGTCAAAGAGATTCTTGATAAAAACACATTGTCAATTAAGTCTGGTAAAAAAGAAAGTGTAGTGAAACCTGGGAAGCCTGGAAAAGCAGACACGAGTTCAGTTGAACCATCAAAGACGGAATGGACCTTAAAATCAGATGATGATAAAGATGCCACTCAGGCCTTAGATAAACTTGATGAAGAACGTAGTGCCGCTAAATCGGAAGGCTTGGAATACTACTATGAGTTGAATAAAAAGGACAAGAAAAAGCTAATTCTAAAAAAATTGCAGATAAATCATGGTCTATTGATACAGCCTAAATCATTCGATAAGTCTGTTAAGACGCCTCGAGAGTTGTTGGGTGAGCCAATCTATACAATGCCTGATACAGTATTAGATATGGATAAAGACTTATCATTCTCAAAAACCACGCATGAAGTTAGGAAAAGGTTTTCTCAGAATGCAAAAGGATCCGTAGGTGTTCCGGGGTTATCAGTTAGTGCATCGTATAGTCACGAGAAAGAGTCACTTCACAGTACAACTGAACAACGAGTATATCTTCTTGTAAGTGAGGATGTGCCAAAAGTTATTTTGAGTATTTTGCCAGAAAATATTAGAATCACTGGCGAATTTTCGCATGCGATAGATTCTGTTTTACAATCTTCTGAGAGTAATGAGATACAAAAGTATTTTGATCTTTTAGGTGTTCTGAATGAATATGGGTACTTCATGCCGATGAAGTTTGTACTTGGGGGGCAGATATGGGCTGAAGATACTAAAACAATTAAACAGGAAACGAATGCCGAAAGAGAGATGGAGTCATTTGCGGTAGCCTTTGAAGCAGATCTTGAAGTTAGTGGTGCCCCCGTACAGATAGGTGGTGGGTACGGCCAGCTTAATGAGGAACAGAAAAAAGATGTTCAACAGGATGCACAGCGCCGGATTAGTAAGAGGTTTCGTGGTGGTGATCCTGCGGCTTCTGGTAAGCCAGCAACATGGATAGCTTCGTTAGCTAAATCTAATAATTGGGATGTTATAAGATATCTCGAACTCAAGCCAACTTTAGACTTGCTTGATGACGCTCAACGAAGTAAGTGTGCCGAAATAATTAACAAACATGCACCTCATCCAGAGACCCATAAGTTAACTGCTTTGGATATGGAAGGCTATGCAGCAAATCTCAACGCAGGATATAGTGATGATTTTGTCTGATATTAATTTTTTCGTATAACTTTTTGCCATATGTGCTAGATAATAAACTCAAATCAAGGATGATTTTTATCAGTCTACAAGGTAAATTGTTAGTTAACAAGCACGAAGGATGGTGAGTTATTAAATTGAATAATGCCACAGGATTGTGGAGTTTCCAATGCAAAAAATAAAAATATCCATAGCCCACGGAAGTGTGGGGTTCTCACCATACCCCGTCATGGTTGGGCACTATCAGGGAGACACAATAACTAGTGTTGAAAAATACCTAAACCGATGCCTTAACGAACGTTTGGGTCTGAAGAGCAAGTTAGGCTTATATCCAGGCCCACTAGAAAGTGTTGAAATTTTCCTGAACACTGAAAGCAATGCCAAACCAGCGGGTGGTATTATTGTAGGGTTGGGGCAGGCTGGTACACTCACTCCAGTTGATTTGATTAAAACTGTGTGCCATGCCGCACTCCGTTATGCAACAACTTTGTTGGAGCAAGATGGTGCGAGTACTACACACGGATCAAAGAGCTTTGTTCCAGTATCGCTGACATCAGTACTTATAGGTTCCGGTCCTTCTGGTATATCAGTAAAAGAGTCTGTTAAAAGTATTCTCCAGGGTTTATCACAGGCAAGACTGATACTTGATGATAAAGGATATTCACAATCTGTTTCGTTCATCGCATTTGAGTTTATGGAGTTGTGGGAAGACCGGGCAATATTGGCTGCTCGAGCATTAGAAGAATTGCGGATAGACCCAGATTTTCAGGAATGTTTTGATTTTGGATCCATAAATATAAGGTGTTCTCCTGGTAGACGAACAAGGGTGGTCTTTAAAGAAGAAACCAATTGGTGGCGGCGACTTAGAATACTGGGAAAGAGTGAGGGAACTCTTGGTTTTAGCCTTTTAACTGATCGCGCACGCACTGAAGTATCCCTTATACCGGCTCAACGTGCATTAGTAGACCAGTTTATCAAAAAGGCTATCAGTCACACAGGCAATGAAATAAATTTAGGTAAGACGCTTTTCGAACTCCTGATACCCAACTATCTCAAGGATTTAGCATCCAAACGGGAGAATCTGGTTTTGTTGTTGAACCAGAATGCTGCCCGTTACCCATGGGAGATGCTTCAGGATAGTCGAAGCACGGATAAGCGTCCGCTGGCTGTGGAAGTAGGAGTACTGCGTCAGCTTGAAACACCTGTGTTTAGAGACAATGTTTTTTCAACTTTAGCCAACACAGCCCTTGTGATTGGTGATCCCAAAAGTCCTCTCCCAGATTTACCATCTGCACAGGAAGAAGCTCAGTTAGTACGAGGAGCACTTTTGTTGAACGGATATGACGTAGTTTTTAAACAATGTGCATCTTCACTAGAAATAATCGAGTCTCTCTACTCAAGAAACTACCGCTTCTTGCACCTCACTGGGCATGGTGTATACAGGCAAAAAAGCATGGGTGTGGATGATGTAGTTAGCGGTATGGTTATTGGGGATGGTCTATTTCTCACCCCGAGTGAAGTTGAACAGATGCGTACTGTTCCCGACTTAGTATTTATAAACTGTTGTCACCTCGGATATATCGAGGGAAATGAGGATAAGAACTTTGACTACGGTAGTTTGGCTGCTAATTTAGCTACTCAGTTTATACGCATTGGTGTCAGGGCCGTTGTTGCTGCTGGTTGGGCTGTCGATGACTCTGCGGCAAAAACCTTTGCAGAAACGTTTTATAAAGAACTTCTTACAGGTGCGAGCTTTGGAGCTGCTGTATTAAAAGCACGCCTGCGAACGTATGAACAACATCCTGGAGTAAATACTTGGGGCGCATATCAGTGTTATGGAGACCCTGGGTATAGCCCTGTGCAGGACGCTTCGCAAGAGTTGGAAGTTAAGAGACCTTCAGGCTTCCACATGATATCTGAAGCACAAGCCGAGATTCATAATCTTTTGAATGATGCAGCTACAGCTTCAAGCGATGAAACCAAAAACCTTATAGCAGATTTGAAAAAGTGTGAAAGTGAGATTCCATCAGGATGGTTAAATTCTGGAAAATTGCGTGCCGAGTTTGGATCTGCATACGGAGAACTTGGCATTTTGTCTGAAGCTATTACTCATTACAAGGCAGCAATGCTTACGGAAGACTCTGACATCTCTTTCCGCTCTGTTGAGCAGATGGCAAACCTTCAGAGTCGATGGGCAGTTCACCTATGGAGAGAAGCTCACACAACAACCAATGATGACGACGAACTCCGGGCTCGAGATGACTTTCTAGTTGAAATTGATGAAGCGATAAAATTATTGGAGATACTTTGTTCAATAAATCTTACGAGTGAACGACTTAGCCTTTTGGGCAGTGCCTATAAGCGAAAGGCCATTATAAGCTTAGGCGATGAACGTGTAAAATATATTGTAAAAATGCGCGACATGTTTAGAAAGTCTTATGAGTTAAAGAAAGAAAAGAAAGATGATGATGATTTTTATCCATTAATTAACTGGATAACAGCAGAAATAGTACTATCATGGCATAATTCTGCACAAGGAACAAAACTCTCTGCTGAGTTACTCAGTCACTTACACAAATCAGAAGAGATGGCTAATGAGAGAGAATTAAATAACCCTAGTTTTTGGAGCGCGATTACGGCTGTTGAATTTTCTTTAGTCCTGCATCTATCAGACAGGAGTCTTTCCGATCACGTTGATGAAATCATACGTGGATATACAGCTGCATATTTACGTAGGTCCACTCCACGGCAGTTTAATTCCGTCCTTGAGCATCTTGAGTTTTTTTATGAAACCAGTCCTTTATATGAAGATGATTTAAAATCATCAATGAGTGATCGCGAGAATGTTGGAATAATCTTGCGAGAGTTGCGAAAGGCATGTGCCTGACCTACTTATATAATGGTGGTGAGCATGTACGACAATATTACTACTTTCGTGTATGAGGCGGAGCAGTGTGGAGACTTATGCTATCCAGATTCATCATTGGAGATTGAGAACTTAAACACTGCTTATTCTATATATGATTCAGCTAAAAAAGGAACCACATTGTATGATGTCGATGATAATATAATTTCTTTTGGTGTCACAGTAGTCGGCAGGTTGGCTTTGAAAGTCAGAGCTTACAATTCTGCGATGGAAGAAGAATGGGTATGGGTTCCATCTGACGAAAGCTTTCCAAGTATTGATGAAATATTAATTCAAAATCTGGGGAAAATGTGTGAAGAAACTAATAACACAAGAGGCAGTATTTTGGATGCAAGTCGTTGGACCTTGATAGCCAATGATGCATGGTTGTTGGGTAGTATGCACGCAATAACTTCTTTTCATTTTGCCTCTCCTTTGTCGTGGAGCAATCTCTGGGATAAAGATTTACAGCGTGTGACTGTCACTGGAAGGGAACTTATTGGAATTATAGGGCATGGGTACAAATTAACCAGGCCAAATCCGAAGCTTGAACTGGTTGCTGTTTGTGAGAACAAAGATTTAGCCATGGCGTCGTCCTTACTCTCATATAAAGATAAATTGCACCGACATGGATCATACAGTGCTCTAAGGGAAGTATATGATTCGCTTCCCTCTGAGTTTACGAACTACTAGACAAAACTTCTCTTATGTTTTTTTACGTCTTAAGTTGTGAAGGTTTAGCTAAGATTTTAATTTAGAGACGTGTTGGGTCAGGGTATAAAGCGGTTGTAGTATTTTAATTAAGGAGAGGTAGAGTGGCGAAGAATATTGTTATTTTTTCTGATGGCACAGCAATGGCAGGTGGCCGGCGGCCTGATCAGCTACTTAGCAATGTGTATAAACTTTACAATGCGTCGCGTCCAGGCGTTGAAAGCATTATCGATCCCGCAGAACAGCTCTGTTTTTACGAGGCAGGACTTGGAACGAAGGAGATTTCCGGTACACCATGGTTTCGCCCGCTAAGCTATGCCCGGAAATTTTTGAGTCTTGGCCTTGGTACTGGACTGATGTCCAATGTATCTGATTGCTACAAGCTTATCTTGAAATATTACGAACCAGGTGATCGTATTTTTTTGTTTGGCTTCAGTCGCGGTGCTTACACGGTAAGAACTCTTTGCAGCGTGATGAATCTCTGCGGCGTCCCGACACATGATTTGGATAACTCTGATTTGCCAAGAGGAGGAAAAGCGCTTTCCAGAATTGCCGATGAAGCCGTTTTCAAAGTATATGGACATGGAGCTGGTAAAAGTCGCGAAAAATATGAGACTGAACGGGAGGAACTCGCCTCCCGTTTCCGTCAAAAATATGGCGCACAGGATGACCTAATCGAGAACAAAAGGGGAAATGTAGTGCCATACTGTGTCGGTGTTTTTGACACTGTTGCTTCACTAGGTGCTTCGGGAGTGCGGCGGGCTGCGATCTTAGGTCTATCAGGGGTTGTGTTAGCCTTTTTCTCGTTTATTGCAGTCCACGCGCTGAATTGGCTGTTGCCTATTGATCTTTCGGATTCCTTTTTGTTGTTTTTTTTCTGTATAGTACTGGTTTCCACTGCAATAAATTTCAAGTCGCAATACCGATCAATCCGTGATTTTCCGGAACGAGGTGATCATAAGTGGCACCTAGCAGCCTGGAGGTTTCGAGATTACGACATGTTTCTTGATCCTCGTGTCCGCTATGCAAGGCATGCGATTGCTCTAGATGAAGAGCGTTGCAGCTTCTCTCGGGTCGGCTGGGCGCGTGAAGCTGATGTTCAGAACGCGCCTGAAGATTGGTTGGTGCAGAAATGGTTCCCAGGAAATCATTCTGACATCGGCGGAGGAACATACCCCGAGCCCGAGTCACGGCTTTCCGACATCTCGCTCCAGTGGATGCTTGATGAAGTGACTGCACTACCAGATGGTCTTAAGATCGATAAATCTAAGATTAACCTATTCCCCGACCCCACAGGGGTGCAGCATTGTGAAGTGAGGGCGGTAAGAGACATGTATCCACCCTGGGTGCCCATGAAATTCCGGATCACATGGCGACGAGAACTGCGCTCTGGGGTGACACGCGAGGCTTGCCACGAAAGCGTTTTTCGACGTATGTACGAAGAATATGTTTACCGTAATGGCGATAAAATTAAATATCGACCTGCACAGTTGCATGATTAATCACATATTTTGCATTAGAGATTAAATACACTATTAGTGGCCACTTCGTTAACGTAGTATACTGCAACGAGGTGGCCAGTGGGGAGAGAGCTATCCTGACGAAACTATGCGAACATGCTATCCGATATCTTTTAATTCAATTCGAATTCAAGAATCAGGGATTTATCTAAAGTCTTGCACGAAGTCTGGCATATCGCTTCCCATAACCTTCTTCACTCTTGCATCACTATCACACCATGTGAAAAAGGCACTACCTTGTCGGACTGCTTTCTTGATGTCACTTTCATCCATGTTGCCACCATCGATCCATACAATCTCTGCATCTGGAAAATTATTTGCCAAGTCGATAACATCCCTCTTTTCACTTGAATTAAAATCACGACACCAATCTCCGGTGATGTCACCGTGGTATCCTACATAAACGGTTAATTTTTCTACTGCTTTCAGAGCCCTAGAAGCTGGCATTAGCTTATTTGAAAACTCTTCAACAGTACTTTGTCCCTTATTGGTAAATATATTATTTTCGTATTGGGCAATGTTACCATTTGCCTCTGCCTGGCTAACAATAGCAGCTGAGAGAGAGGCTAACAAAGCTGCAATAAAATAAAGAAGAAATTGAGCGACACCATTTTTGGAGTGTTGACTTTTGTCAGTTGAGACAAGCATTTGTTTTCTCCTTGTTTTTTAATAATTTCTTGCAATGTCTAACTTGGTTCTAGTTATGTTATGCATGATGAGGTGAAACAAATATTCCTGAGCTTATTGTGATAATGATTTCCTCAAAAAATGCTGATTTTGAAGGAGGGTTAAACTAGCTGAGAGATTGCATTAATGCTAGCTAGCACATTTTTCATTCACTACTGATGAGTCACCATGGTCACACATGAATTACGATAGAGAACGCTCACGCATTATATATTAGTCAAGTTTTTTGCTTAACGCGAATGGTATTTTTTGATGGAGAGAAAAATTCTTCTTTCGGTTGAGGATCCCAGGTGAGGCCTGACCTGCGTCTCCAATTTGTAGCCGGTAGAGTCGAACGCCGCATTAATTTTCCCATCGCTTCGTGTTCGACACCGGCCAGGTAGAACCTTGATTTCTGCCATCTGCCTAACTGAGCTAGTCGATGAACCATATCTAGATCTTCCAAGCTGAGTACCAGATCAAGAAGAATGTTACCCGCAGAGAGGGCTCCTGGCCCAAATGGATGCCCAGGTGCCATTACAACTACTGATCGACGCACTGTCGCCGTCCTACTACTCGAACTCGGCGGGGAAGGGGGACGTCCCCATCGGCCTCGAGCGCATCTGCGCGTCTACTTCCTCCAACAGTGGTATGCGCTGGCCGACGAGTCGTTGTAAGATGCTATTTATGGGTTCTTCGTCACTTCATGTGGATTTGGCCTGATCCAGCAGGCGGCTCACTGGGCTGCCGATCAGGTCGATCATCGCGATGAAATCGGCCTTGTTTCGGTATCCACGGGCGCGTGAACGTGCCGCCTGGAACAAGCCATTCATCCCCTCCAGCGTGCGCTCATCAGTCCCGAGATCCAGCGCCTGACAACTGCCTCTGCATGCCGCTCCAACGTTGCCAGAGGTTTGCCCATCGGCTTCAGCAGTGGCTTCTCAGCCACTGCCGCTTTCATGACCTTGAGATGGTTCCTGATCCGCCACCGAGCCGTCCGGGGCGTTGATGCCTTCTGGATCCAGCGCAGCTTCTCCTTGATCACCCATGCATTGGCAGTCGCACTCTGATCGGCCACCAGCTCGTGGAGCGCTGTCAGC
>JAWSUW010000137.1:0-9859 GCA_033549245.1 Bacillota bacterium
CTTCTTTACGCCAGTTGGCAAATTCCGAAACCGCAGTAAATAATGCGTCCGTTGACGAGTTGAGAGCAGTTTCGCATGAATCTTGAATTACTCCGATAATAAATCCTACTCCTACAACTTGCATAGCAATTTCATTTGGAATTCCAAACAAACTACAAGCTAGTGGTATAAGAAGCAATGAACCACCAGCGACTCCCGATGCTCCGCAAGCGCTCACCGCAGCCAATACGCTTAGTATTATTGCTGTTGGTAAATCTACCGGAATACCTAGTGTATTGACAGCCGCAAGTGTCAATACCGAAATAGTAATTGCAGCACCGGCCATATTGACAGTTGCTCCTAAAGGAATTGATACAGAATAGTTATCTTTGTCGAGCCCTAAATCTTCACATAGCTTCATGTTAACAGGGATATTTGCTGCTGAGCTACGAGTAAAGAATGCTGTTACGCCGCTTTCTCTTAAGCATTTAAAAACTAGTGGATATGGGTTTTGACGAATGTAGATGAATGTAATCAGTGGATTGACCACAAATGCCATAAATGCCATACATCCAACCAAGACTAAAAGCAATTGTCCGTATTCTCTAAATGACTCAAGGCCATTTGTAGATACGGCGTCAAATACAAGTCCCATAATTCCAAGCGGTGCAAGATTAATGACCCATCTTACCACTTGTGATAAAGCATCTGAGAAATTTGTGATCATTACCTTGGTGGATGCTGGAGCGTTTTTTAGTGCTAAACCAAGAACTAAAGCCCACGCCAATATTCCAATGTAATTCGCATTTGCCAGTGCATTGATAGGATTATCAACAACATTCATCAAAAGTGTTCTTAATACCTCAATAACGCCTTCTGGAGGTGTCACACCAGTAGCACCCTCTACGAGTTGCAATGTAACTGGGAACATAAAGCTCGCTAAAACAGCAACTAGCCCTGCCAAAAAAGTGCCCATCAGATAAAGAAATACAATTGATTTCATATTGGTTTTATGTCCACTCTTGTGCTGTGAGATTGCAGACATAACTAAGAAGAATACCAACATAGGTGCGACAGCTTTTAATGCTCCTACGAAAAGTGACCCCAATATTACAACTGGTTTTGCTTGTTCTGGAATTGTTACAGCCATGATTATACCAATCATAAGACCAATCACAATTCTTTTAACCAAACTTAATTGATTCCATTTGCTTAATGCATTTTTCATGTTTTACAACTCCTTTTTTTAAACAACTTTGAAAATTGTATCACAAATTGATGCCTATTAAAATAGAATATTATATAATGTAAGAATAAATTGTAACATTTCCCTTAAATAGTGAGAGAAAACTGAAGGAGGCAAAATTTGAAAATCAAAGTACTAATAGATAATAACACGCTTGTTGATCGATATTTTCTGGGGGAGCCTGGTGTATGTTACTATCTGGAATGCGAGGGTAAAAAATTGCTATTTGATTTAGGTTACAGTGATGCTTATTTAGAAAATGGCAACAAAATGGGGATCGATTTTTTGGACCTCGATGCGATTGTGATCAGTCATAGCCATCTCGACCATACTTGGGGAATGGAACCACTTCTCAAGCGCTTCAATGAAACGCTTATGGAAGGTCGAACATATAAAAGACCAAGTCTCATTGCTCATCCGGATATTTTTGTGCCGAGATCGTTTAACGGTATGGACGAATTTGGCATGAACGTCAGTGCGGACAAAGTATTCAAATATATGGAGGACAATCTTACCATAGAACCTATTTGGATCACTGAAAATCTGGTTTTTCTTGGACAGATTCCACGTTTAAATGACTTTGAATCCAAAGAAAGTATCGGAAAGATACTAATTGACAATAACCCCAAAGATGATTTTAGTTTGGATGACAGTGCTCTTTGTTACAAATCGGAAAATGGACTAGTAATTATAACTGGATGCTCACATTCCGGTATTTGCAACATAATGGACTATGCTAAGAAAGTCTGTGGGGACGACCGCATTTTTGATGTGGTGGGGGGATTTCATTTACAAAATCCATCGGACATACAGTTGAATGGAACTTTAAAATATTTTCAAGAATCAAATATAAAATCTATTCATGCTTGCCATTGCACTGATCTTAAATCAAAAATTGCACTATCAAATGTAGTTGAAATTGCTGAAGTTGGCGTTGGTCTTGAACTGGTGTATTAGAGGAGGCAAACATTGAATACCTATTTTATGGATTTAGAATTTCTATGTGACGAGGATTTCGCATATGAAGATGAAATTATTGCAATCTGTCTACTGGCTGAAGATGATCATTATGAACTGACAAGTTTTGTTAGACCTTATGATGAGGCGTTTGAAGTCTCACCATATTGTACTACTCTCACTGGAATCACCAGAGAAGATTTATTGTCAAAACCTTGTTTTGATGAACTTTATGAAGTGATGATTGATAATACCAGTGAGGACGACATTATTTATGTTTGGGGAAATGTGGACCTTGAGGCCATTTATAAAAATAGTATCGAGATTGCAGGAGAACTTGAGTTCAACATTGTTGATTTTCAGGATGAGTTCGTACAGTTTTGCAATCTTTCGTTCAGACCCAGTTTGAAAAAGGTCTATGAGGTGCTTACGGATGATTCTGAACTCATACATCATGATGTCAGAAATGATACTGTCATGCTTAGGACCATATATAATATTTTCCATGCGGACAAGAAGGCTGTGATGAGGAAAGTAAAAGGTCGTCTTGTTTAATTTCGGAATATATCTTGACCTTGACATTGTGTCAGCCTTTATACTCAAGATATAGGAAAAAGGTACGTGGGAGATAGTGTATTATGGTGAAGAATTATTTGATTGGTGAATTTTCAGAGCGCTCTGGAATTTCAAAAAGAATGTTGAGACATTATGACAAGCTTGATCTATTCAGCCCTATAGCTTTAAATGAAGAAAATGGCTACAGGTATTACTGTGAAGATCAAATGGTGGAACTTCGAAAGATTCAATTTCTAAAAGACCTTGGATTTACTTTGGCGACCATAAAGGAACTGTTGAGCAAACCAGTAGATTTATTTGAGTTTCTAGATTTGCTGAAAGACAGAGAGGTTGAACTGACCAAAGAATCCGACGTGATCAAATCGAGTCTTCTAATGCTTAAAAGATCCATATTACATCTTGAAAAACAATCCCCCAGCTCTTTTCCTTCTATCAATCAATTATTGGATTTAGAAGGGAGTATTATGATGAGTGTTGAAAGTCAGAAAAAGATGGTGGAAAAGGTAGATTTAAAGCAACTTATGAACAGGGATGTTTTCATGGAAAAAATGGAAGAAATTTTGGATAAGGATCGAAATGATCTTTACCATTTCATTACTTTTGATATTGATAACTTTATGCATGTCAACGATTTTGATGGTTATGATGTCGGAGATGCTGTCATATTAAATGTTTTTTCAATGATTATTCACGAAATGAAAGCGTCAATGGAACAAAAAAGCGATGAGATGTTGATTTCCCGCTTGGGTGGAGATGAGTGCAGCATCTTCCTAAAAAACGCTGATCATTTGAAAGTAATCGAGAGTGTCGAAAATGTTCTTAGTGCGATAAGGTCATTTGACTTTGCATCCATTGGATGTGGAAGACAAATTACCGTTTCATGTGGAATCACAGAAACCGTGAAACCGGTGCATGTGGCTCAAATGAAAGATCAAAGTTTTAAAGCTTTGATAGAAGCCAAACGAAAAGGTAGAAATCAATATAAAATCATGAAATGACAAATTACCGCCTTTTACGTACCTGGTACGGAAAAGGCGGTAATTTTTATTGTACTTATTCATTTTACTTTCCCAAACCGACTGATATAGTGATAGATGTCTCGAATTCTTTATCTGCTTCGTCTTGGTTGTCCATTACGGTTACACTCGCATAATCGACACCATTTTCCGATTCAAATATATAAATCGCCATCGTGCCCGTATCGTTACTGCTCTGTGGATTTAATGCTGTATAAAAAGCCTTCACTTCTTTGATCTCATCCACGGTTAACAAGTTCACGGTATAGCTTTTGAAGTCTTGATCCTCACTCTCCATAGCAATATTCACCTTAGAGGGTTCATAGATTGGACACAAATCATAGGGATAACCAGTGGGAATATCGGCGTTATAAGCATAGCTCACATCATCTGATCCGACTGTAAGTTCCACTTCGGAATCCTCATCATCAAGTCCGTCGTTGGCGTCTTCAATCATTTCGTCATCATTATTACGCCCGCAACCTGCGAACACAAGTAAAAGGCAAGTCAGAAACAGTAACAACATCAACATCATTTGTCTCTTTTTCACGCTCAATCATCCTTTCTACAGGCTTCATCTAAATAAAAAACAGTTAACTCCATGTAGATTACTTGTATTGATTGGCAAAATATTTGCTCATAAGAAAAAATGTTGTTGAATAAAGAGTTACAATTTCTCCTTACCCAATTCGCAGATTTTTATTCATCATATACTGGTACTGGACAACAACCAGCACAACTTATTTTGATAGGCTGATTTATGCCTTCGGCTTCATGAGCGGGAACATCACACACTCTCTAATCGGTCGGTCCATCATGACTGAGAAAAATCTCTCAGACACACCAAAACCGAATGCTGGAGGCATACCATAACGGAGAGCTTCTACAAAGGTTTCGTCGTGATCATGAGCTTCTTCGTCACCAGCTTCTCCCATCGAACGCTGCTCTTTAAAACGTTCCTCAAGGTCGAGTGGATTGTTGAGCTCAGTGTATCCATTGCCCATTTCTGACCCCGCAAGGATGATTTGCATTTGAGCCACTTTTCGTTCATCTTCTTTGAGCCTTCTTGGAAGTGGATTGAGTTGAACTGGTTGTCCAACGAGGAATCCAGGACCGGAAAGATCTTTTCTTACAATTTTCCATAGTATATCGACCAATCTCCAAAAAACTGATTTAGGATCGTATTCGACATCTTTCTCATCGAGTTTGGCTATGACATCTTCTTTGGTTGTATTGAAAATATTGATGCCCATTTTCTCTTCGATGATTGTTTCGAAGTCGTATATAATCCATTCGTCATCCATGTCTATTTCAAAACCACGAGTTTCAAACTTGGATGTGCCCATAACCGCTTTTGTCACTCGACGGTACATTTCTTTACAAAATTCCATGCCCATTTTGAAATCGGCATAAGCCCAGTAGAACTCCATTTGAGTATAATCTTGAAGATGTTCAGGGCTCATACCTTCGTTTCTAAACTGCCTTCCAATTTCAAACGTCTTTTCAAAGCCTGCTACCAGGAGTTTCTTCTGCCAGAGCTCGCCCATCGAAATTCTTAAAAAGACATCTATATCCAGTGCGTTGTGGTGGGTAGCAAATGGCGTAGCTGCTGCGCCGCCTGAAGAAGTCTCAAGAATCGGTGTCTCTACCTCGAGAAAGTTATTTTCGATAAGGAAATTACGGATTGTACTCCAGAATTTTTGTTTTTTCAAGAAAATTTCTTTTACATCGCGGTTCATAATTATGTCGAGATATCTTTTTCGGAACTTGTCGTCCTCATCCGTAATGCCGTGAAATTTTTCAGGAAGTGGCTTAAGTGCTTTTGTGAGGTGAATGTATTCTTTTGCCTTGACACTGATCTCTCCTGTGTTTGTTTTGAACACTCTACCTCTAATTCCAACTATATCTCCGATGTCACACATATCAAATACAGAGTAGTCAAGCTCTGAGAGTGTATCTTGTCTAAGGTAGATCTGAATCTGTCCATCGTTGTCTTGAATATGCATAAAGCCTGCTTTGCCTTTGCTTCTCTTGGTCATGATTCTGCCAGCAACAGCAACATCTATTTCAGTTTCATCAAGTTCTTCTTTTGTCTTATCCATGTATGTCGTCTTCAGTGATTCAGAATGGTGTGTCACATCAAATTTGCCACCAAAGGGATCTATCCCTAAATTTTCTAAATCTTTAAGCTTATCCACTCGGATCTGCTCTTGCTCACTCAATTTTTTTACTACATTTGTGTATTCACTCATAATTTTTTTCGCATGACCATGTCATGCTGCCTCCTTCTGAAATTTTTCAATAAAAAACGCCCCTTACATTCACTGTAAGGAGCGTGATCACGCGGTACCATCCTAATTTATAACTTATGACGGGATAACGGTCGTTAACCGGCTGTTAGGCAACTCATGAGTCTTTATCCATATCGACACCTGTCAGCTCTCACCTTTCGCCAACTCTCTTTGAAGTGCTCTTGATACTTCATCCCTCAATCATAGTTTGTAAATTGTATGTTGAGAGAAATTTACCATAAACGGCAATGATATGCAAGTGTTTTTTATTTGATTGCAATCCACGGATTTGATATAATCAATGAAAATCAAAAAAAGTAAGAGGCGGTAAGATAATGAAAGTATGTATTTGTAACAACTGTAAAAATTTGAAGAGTATAATCGATGAAAAAAGTATAGATGAAAATGAAGTCACGGAGGAATGTGTATTTGGATTTCCTTCTGATGAGTGTATAGACTGTGAACTCGACGGGTGTGAGCTGACTTGCGAGCATTTCGAAAGTTTGGATGACAAGGCACAGTTTAAAACGTCAAGATGCATAAAGTGTGGTCAAGAACTCAACTTTGTATCCATAGACTGTGAAGAAGATGAAGTATATTGTGTTGCATGCTACTTAAATAAATAGATGAGGCTAAAAAATGGAGATCAATTACAAGTCTATTAAAACAGATCTACAAATATGGAAGTTCTGCTTTTATGGCTTCTTTAAAAATCTGAAGTTTTTCGAGCCCTATCTTTTGATTTATCTGATGGGAATGGGGCTCAACTTGTTTCAGGTGGGAGTATTGCTATCCATCCGGGAAGGGATCACTTATATTTTTGAAGTCCCTAGCGGAATATTGGCCGATCATTACGGCAAAAAGAAGGAATTGCTTCTTTGTTTTATTTTTTATATCATTTCGTTTGTATTCTTTTTCTGGGGTAAAAATTTCGCAGTAGTGGCAATTGGAATGGTTTTCTTTGGATTCGGTGAAGCATTCAGATCGGGAACACACAAAGCGATGATTTTAAGCTATTTGGAGCACAAAGGCTGGTATGAGCATAAAGGGTATGTTTATGGAAGAACTCGATCTTATTCATTGCTTGGATCGTCGCTCTCTGCTTTTGCATCAATTCTCTTGGTATTGAACTTACCTACACTCAGATGGGTGTTTTTGATTAGCATTGTACCCTACATCCTAGATTTTATTTTGATTGCAAGTTACCCACAGTTCCTTGATGAAAGAAATGTTACTCAAAGAAGTTTTTCAGCATTTTGGCGTGCGAGCAGCGAGAGTTTGAAATCCATTTCTAAAAATGCTCAGATAAAAAAAATCGTCATGAGTGCTGCTTCTTATGATGGCGTATTCAAAACTATTAAAGATTATATTCAACCCATTCTCAGCACAATTGTTTTAGCTGCCGGCATTGGTTCTATAATGAGTTTTGAAGGAGAGCAGAGTGTCAAAATTTATCTTGGGCTGATTTATGGTGTTTTTTATATTTTCAGCTCTCAAGCTTCAAAAAATATCTATAAAGTGACGAATCGTTTTACCCCAGAGGTCGTCTATAATAAAATGTACGATTTGATGGGATTTGCACTGCTGATTTTGGCTTTTTCAATTTATATGGAATATTTGCTGCTTACTATAGGTATGTATTTCGTGCTATTTCTGATGATGGATGCAAGGCGTCCAGTTTTTGTGGATGTTTCCAGTGACTACATGAAGAAGGAACAACGTGTCACTGTTCTATCCATAGAAAGTCAGATTAGGGCTCTCCTAATGGTGATGATGGCTCCTTTGTTTGGCTGGATTGCAGATACATTTTCATTAACAATATTGTTTTTGATCATTGGTGTCATATTATTGATTGCCAATCGATTTTTGAGCGTAGAGAACATAAAAAAAGTGATCGAGTGATCACTTTTTATTTTTTTCCCAAGCCAGATAATCATCTAGCAATTTAAGGGCATTCTTGGTTTTTTTATCAGTTACTTTAGAACGGTCTTTAAGAATTGTTGCCATTTGAATCATTTGAATTTCAAGTTGCTTTGGACTCATGTTTTTCTCTAAAGCAGATGTTGTTTTTGTTTTCTTTTTTGATGCAGACATGCTGTCTTTGAACATGAAAAGCAAGAAATTGTTCTTCTTCTGCTTTGGAATTGTTTTCAGTGCGTCAGCCACTTGCTCAAACAACTTGTTGAGGTTGCGCTTTCTATTGTAATTCAAATAAAAAACTACACCAGCTCCAACAGCCAACAATACACCAAAAATAATTAAACCTAAATTTTCCATTATGCGCTCTCCTTGTGGTCAATATAATCTATTTAATCATATTTTCATCATAATTGCACTAGGGAATGAGTATTTGTGATTAAATAATGCAAATTGCATAGGATTTTAAATGTTATAAGGCATATACTGTGAGAAAAGAATCATGGATTCAATCGATTTAGGAGGCGCTATGTTCATTGCAAGACAACCGATATTTAATCGAATGTTAGAAGTGTATGGATATGAGCTTCTATTCAGATCGGAGCATGACTCAAAAGCATATGATGGAACATCGGATGTCCAGTCAACGGCTACTATCATTAGTGGTCTTTTTGAATCCGGGATTGAAGAATACGTTGAAGATAAGCGTGCGTTTGTCAATTTTGATGCCACTTTTTTAAATATGGATTTGGCAGAGCTGATAGAACCTAATTGTTTGATTGTAGAAGTGCTTGAGACTGTAATTGTGGATCAGAATTTAATTGAACAACTGGAGAATTTGAAATCCAAGGGATATAAGATAGCGCTTGACGATTTCTCTGAATCATACAATGATTATCCACTCATTCCACTGGCGGATATCATAAAATTTGATATGTTATCATCTCCACTTGATAGGATTCGCAGTGATGTGAAGCAAGCACTCAATCAAGGAAAAATTATACTCGCTGAAAAAGTTGAAACGGAAGCGGAATTTAAAATGGCTAAGGAAATGGGCTTTCATTTGTTTCAGGGCTACTTTTTCAGCAAACCCGATATTATAGGAAAATCTGGAGACAAGACCACTACCAAAATCCAGTATTTTCGACTAATGACCGAACTTAAAAAGATTGAACCCAGCTATCAGATTTTAGCAGAGATTATCGAAAAAGATATTAAACTTGCTTATCGTTTGATGAGAGTCATCAGCACTCGTGCTGGAAATGACCTGGTGTACTCCATCAAACGAGCGTTGACCTATATGGGACTTAAAGAAATCGAGAGATGGATCAGTATAATGATGCTTCGCGATTTAAGTGAGCATAAACCTCAAGAGTTGATGCGCTTGGCTTTAGTGAGGACTAAGTTCTCTGAACTTATTGCAACAAATGGTCACATGAGAAAAATCAAGCATGAAGCATCCATGATGGGACTCTTCAGTACTATTGACGCAATGCTTGACCAATCCATGAGTGAAGCGCTGGAGGGCATCTCGTTACCAAAATCGGTATTCGATGCGCTTACAATGAACCAAGGCGTTCTCG
Organism: Bacillota bacterium; assembly: GCA_033549245.1. Lineage (GTDB taxonomy): Bacteria > Bacillota > Clostridia > Peptostreptococcales > Acidaminobacteraceae > Fusibacter_D. Next base: position 9,566 of record JAWSUW010000137.1, read on the forward strand.
CACCGGTCTACAATGTCATTCATAACTATGAAAGAGGAGATTGGTCTTCGGCGGAGTTGCTTGGCCAACATCTCGGAATAACAGAGGGGGAGCTTTCAATGAATTATCGAGATTCGCTTATATGGGCACGTGATATAGTTGCGATGATTTATGAATAAGCAAAACTTAAAAAAGTGACGATCTGGAATAAAATTCTGGATCGTCACTTTTTTGTGGGTGTCAATCACTTTTGAAAATGTCCCGAAAAAATCAAATCATTAGCACCCGCATAAAGCAGGTGCTTTTTTAGATGAA
>JAWSUW010000138.1:0-9834 GCA_033549245.1 Bacillota bacterium
GGATGAGATCGGTTTTGACGATTATCTTTTCGGAAAAGGCATTTCTATAGTAGAATGGGCTACAAAGGTAGAAGAATATATTCCGGCGAATGCGATTTGGATAGAGTTGAATCTCACAGATTGGGGTACAAGAGTGATAAGTAGCTCTGGATTAGAAATGGGAGAGGATATAAAATGAAAAAAATGATAGTGGACACATCATCAACAGCTGCCAGTGTGGCGGTGCTTGAGGATGATCTGATCAAGGGTGAATTCACGATTCACACCGAACGTACTCATTCTGAGAAACTCATGCCGATGATAGAGAATCTAATGCGTCATTTAGATATGAAGATTGAGGATATTGATGAATTTGCAGTTTGTGAAGGTCCTGGATCCTTTACGGGGGTCAGGATTGGAATCAGCACTGTAAAAGCATTTGCGCAACCTTTCGACAAACCGATCAAGACCTTCACGAGCATGAAATTGCTCTCAGGTGCTTTTTCATATCATGATGGACTCGTACTGTCTATGGTCGACGCAAAACGCGATAGCGTGTATTATGGACTGTACAGATGGCATCACGGCAGTGTGCTTACTGTTGAGGAAGGGGTCAAAAATATTGAGGTTTTACTCAATGACCTGGAGAATCATTTCTTGAATGAACACATACTGGTCACAGGTGAAGCCACTTGGATTTACAGAGATGCATTCAAACGACTTGACAATTTGAACCTTCATAATTGCTACATGATGACCGATCAAAAAAATTCGGTACTTAGTGCTTCCAACTATAGATATATTGAAGATGATAAAGGCACTGTCCACAGATATAATGAAGTCAAAGCGAACTACATGAAGAAGTCGCAAGCGGAAAGGGACTTTGATCTATGAATGTTCAGTTTAGAAAAATGACTCTGGAAGACATTGATGATGTTTATGCTATAGAAGTCTCATCTTTTACCACACCGTGGACGAAAGATGCCTTCTATAAAGAACTTGTCGAGAATACGTTGGCAGCTTATTTTGTCGTTGAAGATGAAAATCAGCTGGTGGCTTACGGCGGTATGTGGCAAATCATGGATGAACTTCACATCACCAACATCGCAGTGGATATAGGCGAAAGAGGCAAAGGCTACAGCAAGGTGCTTATGGATGGCTTGATTGATTACGGGAAAAAATACGCATTTAAGCATATGACACTGGAAGTGAGACAGAGCAATAAGATTGCCATAGCACTATATGAAAAATACGGATTTGAATCGGTGGGCATCCGGCCGAAATACTATATGGACACGAACGAAGACGCTCTCGTCATGTGGAAGGAGCTTTAAATGAAATCAAAAACAATTACACTTGCCATAGAGACGTCTTGTGATGAGACAGCATGCGCCATTCTGGAAAATGGAAGAAACATCCTTGCAAATGAGGTTTACACGCAGATCGAAATTCATCAGGCATTCGGAGGGGTTGTACCAGAAGTGGCATCCAGGAACCATCTGGAGAAAATCTCTGAGATTATCGACAAGGCGTTATCAGACGCCAAAATGGAGTTTGGTGACATCGACCACATTGCGGTCACTTATGGACCAGGGCTGGTCGGTGCGCTTTTAGTCGGACTTTCCACAGCAAAGGCACTATCCTATGCTCTGGACATACCGCTTATTCCTGTGAATCACATTGAAGGGCATATCGCAGCAAATTATATCGCACACAAAACGCTCGAGCCACCTTTTGTCTGTCTGATTGTATCGGGTGGGCACACTCACCTGGTGGAAGTGCAGGATTATACGAAATTCAATGTCATAGGCCGAACGCGTGATGATGCGGCTGGAGAGGCATTTGACAAAGTAGCGAGGACACTTGGTCTCGGTTATCCTGGTGGACCACTGATCGATAGACTCGCAAAAGAGGGCAATCCTCTGGCGATTCCATTCCCCAAAGGGATGATGGATCAAGACAATCTGGATTTCAGCTTCAGTGGGCTTAAATCTGCTGTGCTCAATTACCTCAATAGCGCCAAAATGAAAAATGAGACGGTTGTTGTAGAAGATGTATGTGCCAGTTTTCAACATGCCGTCGTGGAAACACTTAAAGGTAAGACTGAAATGGCACTGAAAAGGACCGGGTCGAAAAAACTCGTGTTGGCTGGAGGAGTGGCTGCAAATTCGTCACTTAGAAAAGCGCTATCCGATATCGAAGGCATAGAGTTTTATTATCCACCTTTGGACCTTTGTACGGATAACGCCGCCATGATTGGATGTGCGGGATATTATCATTATTTGGAAGGCAATTTCGGAACTCTTGAGACCAATGCGGTCCCAAATTTAAAGATTGGTATGTAGAATGATGAAAATGGGACGAATGTCCCATTTACTTTTTTGTCCAAAAGTATCTGAAAAATCAGTCGTATTTTATTATGTAAACCGAACAAACTTTCTTTTATACATGTATTTATAAATGGACAACTGGGGATTAAATTGTGGACACTGTGGATAAATAATGAATTTACTAGGGTAGGGGGAATTGATAATGTGGACAACTCGGTGAAAAACTGTGTATAACCTTACTTGATTGTGGGTAAAACGAATCTTATTCAGTATTATTCGTAGAAATGCATAAAAAACAGACTGCCATATGGTAAACATAATAAAATATGGTGCACAAAATTGTGCATAAAAAAAAGAGCCCTTATTTAGAGGCTCTTGCTCACTATAATCTATTCAATACCGACAGTTGCCAAATAGTTGATGATGTCACTGATTGAACCGAAATTCTCAGCGACTTCGTCTGGGATTTCAATCTCAAACTCATCTTCTATAGCCATAATAATCTCCACGGCGTCGATGGAATCAATGTCCATGCTGTCAAATGCGCTGTCCATAGTAATGTCGCTAGGATCAACAACACTTAATTGTTCAACGATTATGGCTTTTATTTTTTTAAACATATTACCCTCCTAAAATTGTGAAAATGATTCTCTTGTATGTGTACTTAGTTTCATTATAAAGAAAAAATGAAATTTGTCTATAACGTTTTTGGTGTTAATGTCCTAGGACTGAAAAAAATTATAATTTTTCGAGCATTTCGTCCAGTTGCATGTAAAGTGCATTGAGACCATCTTTGATCTGAACGATTTCTCTTTGGACCTCAAGAGAACGTTCAGGGTCGGAAAAGACGCTCTCTACGCATAATGATAATTCCAGAGTATGGAGATCATCTTCAAGGGATTCAATCTCTTCTTCAAGAGAACCAAGTGCTGCGCGCTTTCTTTTCTCAGCAATCAGGATCTCTTTCTCGCGTTTTTGCTGGTCCTTCTGTTTGGTTTTGGAGAGTACTGGTTTTTCCTCCACCGGATTTTCAAGGATTAAATTCTCACTTTTCTTTTCTTGGTAGTAATCGTAGTTGCCCCAGTAGACGATCAAGCCTTCGGGTGTCATTTCAAATATTTTTGAGCATATTTTGTTGAGGAAATACCGGTCATGTGAAATGGAGACCAGCGTGCCATCATAACCGAGCAGAGCATCCTCGAGAGTTTCTTTGGAATAGAGGTCGAGGTGGTTGGTCGGTTCATCCAGAAACAGTATGTTGGATGTGGAAAGCATGAGCTTGAGCAGAGACACACGACTGCGTTCACCACCACTGAGTTGATTGATTTTCTTTTCGATGTCATCATTTGTAAAAAGGAATGCACCAAGTAGAGAACGGACTGCGGTCAAGGACAGCGCCGGATTGTCGTCATGGATTTCCTCTAAGATTGACTTTTCAAGATGTAGGTTCCGAAGTTCCTGATCGTAATATCCAGGCATGACATGATGACCCCAGGTGATGGTGCCCTCGTCTGGTTCGAGCTGGGAAATCAGTATTTTGAACAGGGTGGTCTTGCCCACGCCATTTGGTCCGATGAGTCCGATGCGTTCACCTTTATAGATTTCAAAGGAAACGTTTTCAAAAACTTTGAGGTGGTCGTAAGTCTTTTTCAGGTCTTCAACCTTTAGGACGTCTTTACCACTTTTTGAACCGGCTTTCAGATCGATTTTGAAATGGGATCTGAATAGTTTTGGACGTTCAAGTGGTGCGGTGTGTGCCAGCCTTTTTTCTCTGGATTTTGCCCGTTTGGCGAGTTTTTCTGTGCCGTGCCCTTTGAATCGTCTGATGATCTCTTCTTGCTTTTGGATTTCTTTGCTTTGAACCTCAAATCGTTTGAGATCCGCCTCGTACTGCATATTCTTTTGATGTATGAAATGGGTATAATTTCCGGTGTACTCCACGAGCTCACCCGATTCGATCTCGAAAATTTTGGTAGCCACCTGATCGAGGAAGTAACGGTCGTGGGAAATCATTACTATTGTTCCGGTGTAATCTTTGAGATAGTTCTCAAGCCATTTGATGGCGTCGATATCCAGGTGGTTGGTCGGCTCATCCAAAAATAGTATGTCGGGTTGCTTAAGGAGCAGTCTGGCGATGCCGATCCGTGACTTTTGACCTCCGCTGAGCTGATTGATAGGTTTGTGATGATCGATTTCTTCAAAGCCGAGACCGTTGAGAATGCCTCTGATCCGGCTGCCGACGGCGTATCCGTCCATGGCTTCGAACCGCTCCTGCGCTAGCGTGTATTGATCGAAAATTCTTTTCTGATCTTCAGGCTGAATATTTTGCATCTCGATTTCGAGTGCCCGGAGTTGTTTTTCAACTTCGAAAACATCAGCATAGATTTCTTCGCAGTAGTCAAATGCCGAAATGGTCAGATCTATGCGGGTGTTCTGTTCCAAATATCCGATGGACATGTCTTTAGATATGAAAATTTCTCCATCGTCTTTGGACTCGATGCCCGTTAGAATTTTAATTAACGTGGTTTTTCCCGCACCATTGACGCCAATCAGTCCGACTTTGTCGCCAACGCTGATTGTAAAGCTGATATCTTCGAGAATCGTCTCTATGCCGTATGATTTATGGATATTATTACAAGATAATGCTATCATTTTTCGCCTCATTCTAAAAAGTAGATTAAAGATTGTTAAATACTACTAGATATTATATCCCAAATGTCATAAAATAAAAAGTAGATGAGAATTGGAATGTGAGAATTGTTATTAATTTGACATTCTTTTTTCCGGAGTGGTATAATGAAGTTGAGTTTATACACATTTAAACGACGAGGTGAATTATGAAAGACAAGAACATATCTGTAGCGGTGATTAGACGTCTGCCTAAGTACCATCGTTATTTAAAGGAACTATTGGATAAGGACATACGTAGAATATCGTCGAAAGAACTGAGTTCAATCATAGGATTTACTGCATCTCAAATTCGTCAGGACCTCAATAATTTTGGTGGCTTTGGCCAGCAAGGGTATGGGTACAATGTAGAAGATTTGTACTCGGAGATCAGTAAAATTCTAGGACTTACACGAAAATACAACGTCGTTATTGTCGGAGCGGGGAACCTTGGTCAGGCACTGGCCAATTACGCAAGTTTCGGACGTTTGGGCTTTGACCTGAAGGCGATGTTCGATATCAATCCCAAGTTCATGGGACTCAAGATCAATGATGTGGAAGTACTGGACATGGATAAATTCGAATCGTTTGTCAATGAAAACAATGTTGAAATTGTCTATATTTGCACGAGTAGAGCTGGTGCACAGGACGTTGCGAATCAGATACAAAAGACCAATGTCAAAGCGATATGGAATTTTGCACCGATCGACCTGAAGGTCAAAGAAGATATCATTGTGGAAAATGTACATTTGATAGACAATTTATTGACTGTATCTTATTTCTTGAAAGAAAATCAATAAAATTTCAGTAATAAGTGGGACGGGGCGTGACCTCGTCTCTTTTTTTTGGTAAAATAGAGGTTAGGGATTGCACTAAAATTAATGGGAGGAACAGAAAATGAAAGAAGTAGTAATAGTAAGTGCGGTAAGAACCGCAGTGGGTGCCTTCGGTGGCACACTTAAAGATGTGACACCTGCCGAACTGGGCGCTGTCGTCATCAAAGAAGCACTTGGCAAAATCAATCTTGCACCTGAGAAAGTCGATGAGGTATTGTTGGGATCGGTACTTCAAGGCGGTTACGGGCAAGGTGTGGCAAGACAGGCATGGATCAAAAACGGCTATCCGGTAGAAGTGCCTTGTACAACAGTAAACATGATTTGCGGATCGGGTCTTAAGACAGTTTCACTCGCTGTTCAATCGATTCAGACTGGTGACAACGATATCGTCATCGCCGGCGGAACAGAAAACATGAGTATGGCACCATACCTGCTCAAAACTGGACGTTGGGGTCAGAGAATGGGCAATGGCGAACTTTATGACGTAATGGTCATGGACGGTCTTTGGGACACATTCAACAACTACCACATGGGTGTCACCGCAGAAAATATAGTAGAAAAATGGGGCATCACCAGAGAAGAGCAAGATGACGTGGCATACAACTCACAGCGCAAGGCTGCGGCTGCTAGAGCTACCGGAAGATTCAAAGATGAAATCGTACCGGTTGTAATTCCACAAAGAAAAGGCGATCCAATCGTATTTGATGCGGATGAATATATAAAAGAGACAACCCCAGAGAAGCTAGCTGCACTCAGACCGGCATTCAAAAAAGACGGTTCAGTGACAGCGGGTAACGCATCTGGAATCAATGACGGCGCTTCAGTAGTCGTGGTCATGAGCAAAGAGAAAGCTGATGAACTCGGCCTTGAACCACTTTGTACCATAGTATCTCATGCATCTGCTGGTGTCGCTCCTGAAATCATGGGTATAGGACCAGTTCCTGCTACAAAGAAGGCGCTTGCCAAAGCAAACCTAAAAGTTGAGGACCTTGATCTTGTGGAAGCCAACGAAGCTTTCGCTGCTCAATCCATTGCAGTAGGCAGAGAACTCGGATTCAACCAGGATATCGTGAACGTCAACGGCGGAGCCATAGCAATCGGCCATCCAATCGGAGCATCTGGCAACAGAATTTTCGTCACGCTGATCCACGAGCTCATCAAACGAGATGGCAAGTACGGACTTGCAACACTTTGCATTGGCGGCGGCATGGGCGAAGCCATCATTATAAAAAGAGACTAATATGGCTAACTATTCAAGAGAAATTGCTCACATGTTGGATCGATTGTACACTAAAATATTGTCACAGGACAAAAATGGCTATTTCAAAAATGAACTCGCCCTGCGGCTGAGTTTGATGGAACTCCTCATCATCAAAAGAGTGGGTGAAGCTGAAACAATCCGGTTAAATGTGCTGATTGATACACTTGAAATCGATCGAAACCTCGTCACTCAAGCCATCAAAAAACTGTGTTCAATGAAAATTGCCCAGAAAAATAAAGATCCTGAAGACGGCAGAGGTCAATGCATCTCGCTATTACCTGCAGGTCACGCGATTCATGGCCAGATTCTTGAGCTTCAGAAAGATGAACTGGATTTCATACTCAGCGATGTCACCATCAACGAGGAGAAAACAATTCTCAAGTTCATCAGCAAGATCGTCCAGTACCACACTGAAAAATTTGAAATCAAATAACTCAGGCGGCATCTCCAGTTTCTGGGGATGTCGTTTTTCCAATTGAAGGAGACTTTGATGACTGCATTTGAACGCATAAAAAACAGCATACTTGAAATTGAATCCGCTGGCGGTGTGGAAAAGCAGTTGATCATCGCAATCGACGGCAATTGTGGCAGCGGGAAAAGCACTCTTGCGAAGGCGTTGGCGGTAGCCCTGGATGCGAACCTGTTTCACATGGATGATTTTTATTTGCCCGAAATCATGAAAACAGAGCGGCGGATGGCTGAGCCAGGGGGCAATGTCGATTATATCCGGTTTAAAAAAGAAGTGATGATCCCATTGCTGACGGGATCCAGTTTTATGTATAGGAAATTCTCGTGTCAGATTCAGGGACTGGGCGAGTCTGTTTTTGTGACCCCTAAGAAAATCAATATTGTCGAAGGTGCTTACGCACTTCATCCACAGCTGATCGATGCCTACGACCTCAAAGTGTTCATTTCCCATGATTACGAAACCCAGTGCGACCGGATCCTTAAACGCAATGGTCCAGAGAAACTCAAATCCTTCATCGGAAAATGGATTCCCCTTGAGAACCTTTACTTCGATGAGCTTGGAATTAAAGAAAAGTGCGATCTGGTCATAGACACAAGTACCGATTGGGGACAGGTGCAGATTGGTACCTGAAGAGGCAGGGAAAGCAGGGAGTGCAGGATAAGCGGGAAAGGATTAAGGTCAAAGTCAAAGTCAAAACCTAACCCAAAACCCAAAGTAAAAAAATAAAAAACACCCAAGTCGGGTGTTTTCATGTTAATTATTTTCTTATAAAGGTTGTGGAGCGTCTACTGGACAAACATTTGCACAAGCGCCACAGTCGATGCAAGCATCACTTACTACATAAATGCTGTCACCAGCTGAGATAGCGTTTACTGGACATTCTGGCTCACAAGCGCCACAAGAAATACAAGAATCATTAATTACGTACATGGGATAGCCTCCTTATAATTATGGGTTGATTTCAATTTAAAATCTTAACTCATTATAATATGATAGAGTTTTATCAAACAATAGTAGAGACGTAAAATACTCCAAAAACAGCTGTATTACAATGATAATCATTATTAATTTACCGGGATGAAAAGCGCCCACCCGGGCGTATTAAATTTTGTTAATTATTGAAAAAAGTTTCTAGATAAAAACTTTTATATAGTTTACACTATTAGAGGAATATGTTAAAATTAAGTCGATTGGTACATTAATATTTTTTTAACAATCTTTAAAGGCAGTTGCCATGTCGGCTAGAGGGTAACCTCAAATCATTTTAAAGGAGATGTTTGAAATGAAGTATATTGAAGAGGTATTTGAAGAAATTAAGAACCGTAATGCAAATGAGACAGAATTCTTACAAGCAGTAGAAGAAGTATTCAAATCTTTGGAGCCAGTTTTAGAAAAGCATCCAGAGTACATCGAAGGTAACATTCTTGCAAGAATGGCTGAACCGGAAAGACAAATCTCATTTAGAGTACCTTGGGTTGACGATGCTGGAAAGCTCAACGTCAATAGAGGATTCAGAGTTCAATTCAACGGCGCAATCGGACCTTACAAGGGCGGCCTCCGTTTCCACAAATCTGTAAACATTAGTATTATCAAGTTCTTAGGTTTCGAGCAAACATTTAAAAACTCATTGACTGGTCTTCCAATCGGTGGTGGTAAAGGTGGCTCGGACTTCAACCCATCTGGTAAGTCGGATGCAGAAGTAATGAGATTCTGCCAAAGCTTCATGACAGAATTATATAGACACATTGGTCCAGACGTAGACGTTCCAGCTGGGGACATCGGTGTTGGTGGAAGAGAAATCGGATACCTTTATGGACAATATAGAAGAATCAAAGGCGCATTTGAAAATGGCGTGTTGACTGGAAAAGGTTTATCTTATGGTGGATCTTTGATTAGACCTGAAGCTACAGGCTACGGAGTAACTTACTTCACTAGAGAAATGCTCAAAGCACAAGGTGAGACTTTTGAAGGTAAAACAGTTGCACTTTCAGGATTTGGCAACGTAACTTGGGGTACTGCTCTTAAAGTTACTGAGCTTGGCGGAAAAGTTATCACTATTTCTGGTCCAGACGGATACATTCTTGACGAAGCTGGTATCGCTGGTGAGAAAATTGAGTTCTTACTTGACCTTAGAGCTAGTGGAAAAGACATCGTCGCTCCTTACGCTGAGAAATTCGGCGCTAAATTCTTTCCAGGCGAAAGACCTTGGGGCGTTAAAGCTGACATCATGATTCCATGTGCAACTCAAAATGAAATCAGAATCGAGCATGCACAACAAATCGTTGATAACGG
>JAWSUW010000139.1:0-9796 GCA_033549245.1 Bacillota bacterium
GGCATTATTATATCATAATATCTTTTGGGACATAATCACGTGTGATTACTTAGGACATTATCACATGTGAATCATATGTTCATAGGTTTTTTATTTAAAATCATTTGACAGGGTATTAAAAAGATAGTATTATATGATTACACCCCCAAGGCAGGGGGCTGGGAGGCTTTGATGAAAATTTCACTAACTCAGAGTGCTATTGAGAAATTAAAAAAAGAATCGAACCCCAAAAGTGGTTACCGAATCAATGTTCTCGGCGTTGGCTGAGGCGGTCCAAAATTTGGATTTGTTCGGGACGAACAAAAGGAAAATGATTACTTGGAAGTAATAGAGGGTATCAAAGTATTTGCAGACACTGAATTAATAGAAACCCATCATGGGTTCAAGGTGGATTACTCCAGCTTCCTATTGACACGAGGTTTTTATGTTCAGGCTTTGCATTACGGTTCGAGATGTTAAGAAATCATGATTTGGAGGTATTAAAATGTCTAAAAATGTTGTAATTTATTCAAGCAATACTTGTGGTTATTGTACTATGGCAAAAGAGTACTTAAATGAAAAAGGCGTCTCTTTTACAGAAAAAAATGTGTCAACTGATATCGAAGCTCGTAAGGAATTGATGTCAAAAGGGTTCATGGGCGTTCCAGTGATTTATGTTGAGGACGAAGTGATCCAAGGTTTTGACAAAGCAAGATTGGATACGCTTTTGGGATTATAAGCGGAAGCATTGGAAGAGCCCCGTATGGGCTCTTTTTATTTGAATAAGATTAAATGGAGGTAACAATGAAACAGAAGGTTTTGATAGTCGGCGGTGTAGCCGGTGGAGCTAGTGCAGCAGCGCGTCTTAGAAGGGTAGATGAAAACGCGGAAATTATCATGCTTGAAAGAGGACCGTACATATCATTTGCGAACTGTGGTCTTCCTTATTATGTAGGTGGAACAATTGAAGAAAGAAGTGCGCTTTTACTTCAAACTCCAGAAGCGATGAAAGCAAGATTCAACATTGATGTCCGTGTGGAAAATGAAGTTTTGTCCATTGACAGAGAGAAAAAGACAGTAGAGATCAAAGACATCAAATCAGGTAATGTCTATGAGGAATCATATGATGTATTAGTGCTTTCACCGGGATCAACACCGCTTAAGCCTCCAATTCCTGGCATTGATGCCCCAAATATTTTTTCGTTATGGAACATTCCAGATGTTGATAGAATCAAAGGCTTTGTTGATGGCATGAAGCCAAAGACTGCCGCAGTCATTGGGGGAGGTTTCATCGGTCTTGAAATGGCAGAAAACTTGCACGATTTAGGCATTGAGGTCTCTGTTATTGAAATGGCAGACCAAGTCATGGCTCCGGTAGATTTTGAAATGGCCCAAATTGTTCATAAGCATATGAAAACAAAAAATGTCGGACTTTATTTGGGTGATGGTGTAAAATCATTCGAATATCATAATGGCAAAACAAGAGTTACGCTTCAAAGTGGAAAATCCGTAGAAGTGGATGTTGTTATCCTTTCTATTGGAATCAGACCACAAAGTGAACTTGCCAAAAATGCAGGCCTTGAAATGAACCAAAGAAACGGAATTGTTGTGGATGCCTCACTAAAGACATCAGATCCAAGTATATATGCAATTGGTGATGCCATCGAAGTTGTAGACTTCATAGGTGGACAAAAAACTATGGTTCCACTAGCGGGACCAGCCAACAAGCAGGGGCGTATTTGCGCTGACAACATCGCTGGTATCCAGAGCACATACAAAGGCACTCAAGGAACTTCTGTAGCAAAAGTGTTCGACCTTACTGTCTCTTCAACTGGTGTCAATGAAAAAACACTGATCAGAGAAGGCAAAGTATACGGAAAAGATTATTACACGACACTTATTCATCCGAATTCGCATGCAGGATACTATCCGGGTGCGATTCCTATGACACTTAAGTTGATCTTCGGTATGGATGGCAAAGTGCTCGGAGCGCAAAATGTTGGATATGATGGAGTAGAAAAACGCATTGACGTCATTGCCACTGCCATCAGATTCAATGCAACTGTATTTGATTTGACAGAACTTGAACTTGCTTATGCACCACCTTATTCTTCAGCAAAAGATCCTGTGAATATGGCGGGATATGTTGGTGAGAATATTCTTAAAGGAATTACAAAACCATTTCAATGGCATGAGTTTAAGTCTATCGATAAAGATGTGATCATTCTGGATGTCAGAGAGCCAATCGAAAGAGATATGGGATTCATCACCGGTTCGATCAACATCCCTGTGGATTCACTCAGAGACAGAATGCATGAACTGGACAAAAACAAGAAAATTGTAATATACTGTGCGGTAGGAATCAGAGGCCATGCCGCGTCTAGAATTTTGATGCAAAATGGATTTGAGAATATCTACAATCTCATGGGTGGGTATACAACTTATGCGACTGTCCTTTGTCAGGATGACAACAAAGCCTGTGGAGGTATTTCATTCAACTCAGAAATACATCTTACAGAATCCGGAGATGTGGAAGATGCACATGAAATAGATGACGCAAATGCAGAAGTAATCAAACTCAATGCCTGTGGACTACAATGTCCTGGTCCGATCATGCAAGTGAGCAAATCCATAGAAGCGATGAAAGTCGGCGATATTCTGGATGTCAAAGCAACAGACCCGGGCTTCATGAGTGATATCGGTGTTTGGTGTGATAAGACAGGAAATACTTTAATCGATTCGGGCAAAGAAGACAAGCAATTTTTCGCTCGAATCAGAAAAGGTAAGAAGAAAGTGGCAAATGCTCTTGTAGAATCAAAAGATGATAAGACCATTGTGGTATTCAGTGGTGATCTTGATAAAGCTATTGCGACACTCATCATAGCAAATGGTGCTGCATCCATGGGTAAAAAAGTGACGCTTTTCTATACATTCTGGGGACTCAACATATTGAGAAGACCTGAAAAAGTCAATGTAAAGAAAGATTTTATCGGGAAAATGTTCAGCTCCATGTTGCCTAGAGGTACTCAAAAGTTAGGGCTGTCAAAAATGAACATGCTCGGAATGGGTCCAAAGATGATTCGTATGGTCATGAAAAAACACAATGTGGATTCTCTTGAGTCCATGCTTCAAATGGCTATAGACAATGGTGTTCGTATGGTAGCATGCAACATGTCGATGGACTTGATGGGAATTACAAACGAAGAGTTGATAGACGGTGTTGAACTCGGTGGTGTGGCTTCTATGCTTGGTGCCGCTGAAGATTCAAATATGAGCTTATTCATATAGTATTGATGGAGGTATTTAATGGTTGAAATGGATGATGATAAAAAGAAAATCATCAATCGACTAAAGACGATCAAAGGTCATGTCCAAGGAATTGAGAATATGGTTGAAAGTGATAAGGGCTGTGATGAGATTCTGGTTCAAATTGCCGCCATCAAGCAATCCATCCACAAAGTCGGACTGGCTATCATGGAAAGGCAAGCTACAAGCTGTTTCATGGAAGAGGACAAAGTAGATAAGGAAAAAATGGAAGAGTTGATCAAATTGATGTTCAATTACACCAAATAGTTTGATAGAAAAAAAACCGGATATACATCCACTGGAACTAGGATGTATATCCGGTTTTTTTATTAAAATTTATAATGACTCGATAAAATCAGTCTTGCTGGTACGAGCTATCATTGCTTTTTTCAGCTTTGAGGATTTGGATATGTCATCGAGCAAAATGCCACCGACAAGAATATCATCCACAAAGAAATATTTTTCGAAATGGTTGTCGTCTTCGACCTTATGAGTGTCATATGTCGTACCTGGATCACTGCCCACATCTCCAATAGAAAACAGTCTCATGTTCATTCCTTGATAAATGTTGAAAGGAATCACCGGTTCATAGACAGATCGGATTCCGATAGAGTTGAGTCCGGCAATCTTTCCTTGGTCTACTGATTCAGGCCAAATTGCATAATTGATGCCTTTGTGTTCCGCGCAGTCTCCGGCGGCATAAATATCGGAATGGCTGGTTTTCATGAAATCATCGACCACAATTCCGCGTTCGATTTTTAGTCCGGCTTCCTTGGCAAGTGCTGTGTCTGCTCGGACACCGATTGAAAAAATGACAAAATCTGCATCAATTATGGTGCCATCAGATAATTCTACACCTTTTGCTGAATCCTCACCAACAATACCTTTGGTTTGAACCCCTTTCATAACTTTGATTCCTGTGCTAGCGACCTTATTTTCAAAAATCTCCGAAGCTTCAAGATCCAGTTGTCTCGGCAACAGTCGGTCCATCATTTCAACCACATCTACTGAAATGTCAAGCTTTCTAAGCTGCCAGCCCAGTTCCAGGCCAAGTAAGCCGCCGCCAATGATCACTGTTTTTTTAGAGGTACTTGCAAGTTCTTTGATTTTTCCGGCATCGGCAAGGTTTCGGAGAGAAACGACGTTTTTAAGTGTTGAACCAGGCATTGGTGGTATGAAGTTGTTGCTGCCTGAACAGATGATCAGAGCATCGTAAGAAAGTTCTTCACCAGAGTCGAGAATCAACTCATGTGCATCAGGAAGAATCTGTTTGACTATACTGGAAGTCTTTAGAACGATATTGTTTTCTTTGTACCAATTCAAGTCATGCAAATAGAACCGTTTTGGAAGGGATTCCTCACTCACGTATTCTGAAAGCATCGGGCGATAGTAAACTGGACTTTCCTCGTTTGAGATGATCGTGATATCATTTGAGCTATTTTGATTCAATATTTCCTCGGCGGCGGCATTTCCAGCCGCGCCATTCCCGATGATAACAATTTTTTTTGACATTGTAGTGCCTACCTTTCTTTTGCAATTTCATTATGTTACAATTTTTATACCAAATAAACACCAGTTCAAGCAAAATAATATTTAGAATTTTGTTTGGTTGGAATGATTATTGGGGTATAAACAAAAAAGACTGTTGACATCAAAATTTATAAGTGTTATTATCAAGTTGTAATCGTTACAACCTGAGAATAATAACAGTCAAAACAAAATTTAAAGTATAAGGAGAGTATGATTATGAAGTATGAATGTGTAGCTTGTGGTTATGTTTATGATCCTGAAATTGGAGATCCAGATGGCGGAGTAGCTCCTGGAACATCTTTTGAAGATATTCCAGAAGATTGGGTATGTCCACTTTGTGGAGTAGGTAAGGATATGTTTGAGCCTTTGGCTTAATTGTTGATGAAAGTGTGGGAAGGTGAATGATATGCAAGAAAATTATTTTGGAGACTTTTTGAGGAACAATGGAATAAAACCGTCGTTTCAACGGATCAAGATTTATGAATACTTGCTTCAAAACAAGGAGCATCCGACAGTTGAAACCATTTACAATGCCTTGAACAGTCAAATTCCCACGCTTTCAAAAACTACTGTTTACAATACCTTGAAAGTTTTCATAGAAAAAGGAATTGCAATGGCGATTACCATTGATGACACTGAAGTTCGTTTTGATGCGGATGTGAAAGTGCATGGTCATTTCAAATGTGAACATTGCCATAAAATTTATGATTTTGAAGTCGATGTGGAGAGCATTTCCAGTGAGGCTCTCAAAGATTTTGATGTATATGATCAGCAAATGTTTTTCTATGGGGTCTGCAAGGTTTGCAAGAACAACTCATAGGAGGTACTAAATGAAGAAGCTTGATGTTTATAAATGCGAAGAATGCGGTAATATCGTAGAAGTTTTGCATTGGGGTGGCGGCGATCTTGTATGTTGTGGCGAAAACATGAAACTGATGGAAGAAAAATCAGCGGATTCAACAACTGAGAAGCATGTACCAGTGGTGGAAGCGATTCAAGGTGGCTATAAAGTGACCGTTGGTTCGACACTTCATCCAATGAAAGAAGAGCATTATATTGAATGGATAGAACTTATTACTGAAACTGATACATTGATCACATTCCTCAAACCGGGTGATGAGCCTGTGGCCATTTTCAAAACTGATGAAAAGGCTGTTATGGCAAGAGAATATTGTAATCTCCACGGTTTGTGGAAAAACGAGATGTAATCCAATATGAAGAGTTTAGGATCTAAACATTCTAAACTCTCTCTATGATAAAGGAGAGAAATTATGATTAATCCAAGACTTGAAGAAGCAATAAACAAACAAATCAACGCTGAACTTTACTCAGCGTATCTTTATCTATCTATGGCAGCTTATTTTGAAGATGCCAATCTACCGGGATTCGCAAATTGGATGCGCGTACAGTTCGAAGAAGAGCAATTTCATGGAATGAGATTCCTGAACTATCTTGTTGAACGAGGCGGCAGAGTAAAACTTGAAGCTATTGAAAAACCTAGATTTGAATGGAATAGTGTTCTTGAGGTATTCGAAGAGACGCTGGAGCATGAGAAACATGTAACTGCTTTGATCAACAACATCGCAGATATCGCTGAAGAAGAAAAAGACCGTGCAACACGCAACTTGTTGATCTGGTTCATTGATGAGCAAGTTGAAGAAGAAGGTGCTGCGGAGAAAATTATAAATGAACTCAAAATGATTGGTGGAGAAGGTCACGGCATGTTGATGCTCGATAGAGAATTTGCAGCTAGAACTTTTGTGCCACCTGTTATATAAAACATTATACTTTAAACTGGAGGGTAAATTAATATGGCGAGTATTAAAGGAACTAAAACTGAGCAGAATTTATTGAAAGCATTTGCTGGAGAATCACAAGCTAGAAACAGATACCAAATGTTTGCTAAGCAAGCTGAAAAAGATGGCTTTAGACAAATTGCGGACATTTTTATGGAAACCGCTGATAATGAGCGTGTTCACGCAGGAAGATTCTTCAGTTATCTCGAAGGTGGAGACGTTGAAATCACTGCAACTTATCCTGCAGGTAAAGTAGGCACAACGCTTGAGAACCTTAAAGCAGCTGCAATGGGTGAGAATGAAGAGTGGACTACACTTTATCCTGAATTTGCTAGAATTGCTCGTGAGGAAGGCTTCCCGAAAGTGGCAGCAACATTCGATTTCATCTCAAAAGCTGAAATTGAGCATGAGAACAGATACAACAAACTTGCAAGCAACATCGAAAACGACATCGTGTTCAAAAGAGATGAAGTAGTGAGATGGAAATGCAACAAGTGTGGATATGTACATGAAGGCAATGAAGCTCCTGAAGTTTGTCCGACATGCTTACATCCAAAAGAGCATTTCGAACTCAAGGAAACCAACTATTAATTGAATTTTCAGTTAAAGATCAAAAGTCTGATGCAACGAGATGTTGCATTGGGCTTTTTTTTCATTTATTATAAGAGATAACAAATTATTTCGAGAATCGAAATCAAAAGGGGAGGACCATATGGATAGAACTGAAGGAATGACCTGGTTAAGAGAAAAAGTAGAAAGTGAAAGTTTGATCAAACACTGTTTGGCAGTTGAAGCGGCAATGCGCGGTTATGCGAGAATTTATGGAGAAGATGAAGAAAGATGGGGGCTTTGTGGTTTGCTTCATGATATAGATTTTGAAAAGCATCCCGATGAACATCCCTTTGTAGGCACAGAATGGTTGAGAGAAAAAGGATTTGATGAGGATTTTGCTCTTGCCGTAAAAGGACATGGAGATTATACGAATACTCCGAGAGAAACCCTGATGGCGAAAGTATTATATGCTGTGGATGAAATGTCAAGTTTCATAATTGCTGTTGCGCTTGTCAGACCAGACAAGTTTGAAGGATTGGCATCAAAATCGGTGAAGAAAAAATTGAAGGATAAGGCATTTGCCCGTGCTGTGAACAGAGAAGGAGTGCTTCAAAGTGCAGAAGAACTAGGCGTGGATTTTACTGAACATATAGAAAATGTGATAGAAGCACTTAGAACTCGTGAAAGTGAACTTGAAAAAGAAGGGCTGTCTTTGATATGAGAGTTCTTATTACTGGATTTGAACCTTTTGGTGGAGAAATTGTGAATCCTGCGCTGGAAGCCGTGATGAAAATAGATAATAAGCTCAATCACATAGATGTGATCAAAGCGAAATTACCAGTAGTGTTTCATCAATCCATCAGTATCTTAAGGCAGTTGATAGAGTTGCACAAACCAACTGTAGTCATTTGTGTCGGTCAAGCTGGTGGGCGGACATCCATCACGCTGGAACGAGTTGGAATAAATGTCGATGATGCGCGTATACCTGATAACGAAGGCAACACACCTGTGGATCAAAAGATTAATCCTAATGGTCCAGATGCATATTTTTCTTCGTTACCAATCAAAGCAATTGTTAGTGCTATCAATGAAAGTGGCATTCCAGCAAATATTTCAAATTCAGCAGGTACTTACGTCTGCAATCATGTGCTTTATGGTCTTTGTGACTTAATAGCCTCTAGTTCGTTGGATATCAAGGGTGGTTTCATGCATGTTCCATTTGCTCCAGAGCAAGTGGTGAAAAATCCAGGTCAACCATCCATGTCAGTTGAAAACATCGTAAGTGCAATAGAGACTGCAATTAGGATCAGTTGCACAGTGACTAATGATATAGCTGTTGCCGATGGCTCAACCCACTGATTATTTCTTGAAAGGTTCCATACCTTTATTTGCGAGTGCGTCGGCCAAATGATTCAGTTCGATGAGAGATTTGAACTCTTCCAGGCTCAAGTTTGTCTTATTGTCCGCATTGAATTTATTGTGCCATTTGGATACATCAGCAGTCTTTTTTACATCAAGATGGCCTTTGATTTTGTAAAAAGTCACCTGAGCAAAAGAATTTACCAGTTCAATTAAAGTTTGCCATAAGAGCTTGTTTTCAACAGGCTCTTTTTTTGATGTCTGCCAACCGTTGATCATCCATTTGTGATACCATCCATTTCTGAAACAATTCACAACGTAAGCACTATCCGAATAGATATCAACTTTCAGGTTTTTTGTCTTGAGTTGCTTAAGTGCCTCAATTGCCGCAGTAAGCTCCATTATATTGTTTGTTGTTTGATCGGATCCACCAAAAATTTCTTTTACCTGATCACCAGATTTCAGTACTGCTCCCCATCCGCCGACATTTTCAGCCTGACCATTACCGGAGCAGGCACCATCGCAGAATATTATAACGTTTTTCATAAGTCACCTCATCGTTATTATACCAATCTCAAGTAAGCATTTCAATCAAAGCCTAAGAGTCAGAATTTTCGCACAAATCACGTGAATTTTGGTATGATTAAAGTGCAATACATAAAATTTGTCTTGGAGGGCATGTGGATGTTTAAAAATTATCTCGAAGTACAGGAATTTTGCAAAAAGAATCAAATCAAGTTGATAGATTTCAAAATATTGGACTTGGCTGGTCGTTGGCACCACTTGACTATCACACCTAGAAGATTTACATCCGAAACAATCGAGCATGGGATCGGGTTTGATGGCTCAAGTTATGGATTTTTGACTGTCGAGAAATCCGATATGGTTTTCAAACCGGACCTTACCTCTTATTTCATAGATCCTTTTGCTGAAATCAAGACATTGGTGTTCATGACAAAAGTTTATAAATTGGGCGATGTCCATACCAGATTTGAAAGTGATCCAAGATTTGTTTGTGAGAAAGCAGAAGCCTATATCAAAGAAAAGAAAATTGCAACCAGAGTGATGCTTGGTCCTGAATTTGAGTATTATACATTCGATTCAATGCATTTTAGTATGAAACCTGAATCATACGGTTATAAATTGGATGCCAAACAGGCGCATTGGAATTCGGATACGGAAGACAACAATAATGGTTATATCGTTGGACATCATGGTGGGTATCACGTGGATCTTCCTAAAGATATCAATTTTGATATGCGTAATGAGATGGT
>JAWSUW010000140.1:0-9553 GCA_033549245.1 Bacillota bacterium
TTGTTAATTTCTGGAGGATTATCAAGATAATTTTTTTTCATGTCACACTCTCCTTGATTTCTCCTGATTAGATCTGCCGTCAAATTATGATGAAGGATAGATGATAGAATCCAGAAAAAGATTGTTTCCAGGAGATAAGTTGTATAGCTTATCATTTGATTTTGACCCCTTGTATACAAGGGGTCAATTGTTTTTGTTGATCTTTTTTTGCGTTTATAGAATGCTTTCTAACAATTCTACAATGTGTTGGGTACTCTCCGCTATGTAAGCACCTGCTTCTCTCATTTTTTGTTCTTTCTTCTCGGCACTTCCCGTTCCATCCGGCGAAACAATTGCACCAGCATGACCCATACTGGTATCTTTCGGTGCATTTTTACCAGCTATTAAGGTTATTACAGGTTTTGTAACATGCTGTCGGATATAATCAGCAGCTAATTCTTCTTCACTTCCACCAATCTCACCAATAATAACAATAGCCTTGGTTTCTGAATCTGCCTCTAACAGAGGCAGAAGGTCTACAAAAGAAGATCCGGGTATCATATCGCCACCATTACCTATGCAGGTGGATTGTCCAATTCCCTTATTTGACATCATAAATACAGTCTCATAGCAGTTTGTGGCACTTCTGGACATTATTGCCACATAACCCGGCGAGAAAATTTTATGAGCCATAAAACCTGCCTTAGCTTTTCCCGGGGAGATGATGCCAAAAGAATTTGGCCCTATCACACGGCATTGATATTTTTTAGCAAAATGATACACCTTCATCATATCTTGAACAGGCACATGTTCAGAAATTGTTAAGATGAGTTTAAGTCCTGCTTGCATAGCTTCCATTACACCATCAGCTGTATATTTTGCAGGTACAAAAAGAACTGTGGCATTTGCGTTAGTAGCTTCAACTGCTTCTTTCACTGTATTAAAAACTGGCACGCCTAACACTTCTTGCCCTCCTCTTCCCGGAGTCACTCCTGCTACCACGTTGGTTCCATACTCCAGCATCTGTTCTGTATGGAAGGTGCCTTCCCGCCCAGTTATCCCCTGAACGATCAATCTTGTGTTTTGGTCAATCAAAATACTCATGGGTCACTCTCCTCTAATTGTTTTCAGCTAACAGTCTTGTTATTGCTGACTCGCTGCCTTTTGAGTGCTTTTATCCCTTCACGAATGCTGTCTACTGAAACTATATTTCCTTGAATGTCACCCAATATTTCAAGGCCTTTTTCTTTATTTGTTCCTTCCATACGGATAACGATAGATTTACCATCTGTAAGATGTTTAACAGCTTTGCCAACTCCATTAGCCACTTCGTCGCAGCGAGTGATACCTCCAAAAATACTAATAAAAAGAGTTTTTAACTTAGAATTTGACAGAAGAATGCGTATACCTTCATAGATTCTATCAGATGTGCACCCTCCTCCAAGGTCAAGAGCTGCTCCCACTTTCATAGAATCTTTGGAAATCAGGTCTATACACGACATAATCATCCCCGATCCATTACTCATGACAGCAATATCACCCTCAGTATCAATGGGAATATACAATAGCCTGAATTTACGTGCATCGATAATTAATGGGTTTTCCTGCAGCTTGTCACGAAAAGCCAATATGTTGGGCTGGCGATAGAGTGCACTATCATCTACATCTACTTTTCCGTCTGCTGCAATAATTTGATGATCGGCAGTAACAATGAGAGGATTTATCTCCGCCAGTAAACAATCTGTATCCATAAACATACTATACAATTTCTTAAGCAGCCCACTCATTTCATCAAAATAGATTGCACCTATGCCGCTTTTATCAATGATATAATGCACAATGTGATCTTCAATGCCTACCAGAGGATCAATGCCGATCTTTATGATTTTATCTGGATTCGTAACAGCCGTTTCCTCAATATCAATGCCACCTTGCGGGCTAAAGATGATCATGGGTGTCTTACCAAGTCGATCCAATGTAATGCTAAGGTACCACTCCTTTGTTCCACTAATTTTTTTAACTACAAGTAGTTCATTTACTTTCAGCCCTTTTAAGTCGCTGTATAGTAATTGATTACATATTTCTCTGGCTTCATCAGGTGTATTGGCAAAGCGCACACCTCCCGCTTTACCACGACCGCCTACCTGCACCTGAGCCTTTACCACCACAGGATATTCCAACTCTTCCAGTTTCTGGTTCAACCCTTCAAAATCAGAGTCTTCGCGGGCAATCGATTTTTTGTCAAGACTGTCCAATTGATCAATGACGATACCCTCCGGGGTGCGAATTCCATATTGATCGAAAAGTTCTTTCGCCTTGTACTCCAATAATTTCAAGACTACACCTCCCAGAGATCTTCATCAGTCGGGACACTCGCATCTTTCATAAAGTATCCTATCCTTGTAATGTTAAGTAAATGTTTATAAGTAAAGTTTTCAGAGATACTATTATTCCCCCAGGAACCGCAACCAAGTGTATTTGTCGGAGCAAATCCATTATAAAAGCTTCCTCCTGCAGTTGTTGCACTTGTTTGATTTACGACTAAACGACATACCGCCAGGTTCTCACCAGCCATTTCAATATGCTTATCATTGTTGGAATGAACTGCAGTTGTGTGCCCCTTGCCTTCCAACTCCAAATTTATTTGAGCAATTTCAATTGCTTCTGTGAATTCATTGTAAGCGTAAGTAGCCATAACAGGGCACATTTTTTCTTTACTCAATAAATCCCTTTTACCAGGTCCATTTGCTTTCATAAGAATAAGTTTTGTCTCCTCAGGAACTTCTATCCCAGCAAGCTTAGCGATACCTATTGCAGGTAATCCGACTATGTCTTTGTTCATTAGGCCATTAGCAAATATAATATTCCTTAAAGCATTACTTTCATTCTCATCTTCCGTGTAGTATGCACCTTGGTTTATAAATTCCTTCATGACTTCTTCATATTCATCTTTAGGTGCAATGACAGTTTGCTCTCCTGCACAAATAATTCCATTGTCAAAAATACGTCCAGTAATAATTTTTGCTACTGCATCCTTGAGATCTACCCCACGGTCAATTATACACTGAACATTACCTGCTCCAACACCAAATGAAGGCTTTCCGCTGCTATACGCGGCTTTAACCATGCCCATACCACCGGTGGCAACGATTACATCTGCTTTTTTCATAAGCTCACCTGTTAACTCGATTGTAGGTTCTTCTATGATTTGTATCAAATTATCTGGTGCTCCAAGTTTTGCAATCGCTTTTTTTATTAGTTCAATCGTTTTATTTGTACATTTTTTTGCTCTGGGGTGAGGTGCGATAATGACAGCATTTCGTCCTTTTATTGCAAACATGGCATTACTCATTGCGGTTACAATTGGATTTGTCGTAGGAATCACTGCTGCTACAACTCCTACAGGTTTTGCAATTTCAACAATTCCTGTTTCTTCGTTTCTGCTAATAATGCCTACCGATTTTTTACCTTTTAAACTATTCCATATAATTTTAGCTTTTCCTTGATTTTTCTTAATTTTATCCTCAACAAGTCCCATTTGGGTTTCTTCAACAGCCATTTGGGCTAATTCCACCGCATTATCAAAAACAACTTTAGCTAATTCCATCACTAATCGGTCGACCTGTTGTTGATTGAAGAGTTCACATTCTTTTTGAGCAACTCTTGCATTCGATATCATCGTATCAATTGCACTATTATTCATGTTTGTATTTGTCATAATCATTCTCCTTTTTTATTAATATTACAGCTATTTACACTTCTTTATGTTTTAGAAACTTCTCTTACGCAGGGTAAGATTGATCCTCCTTGAGGAATTACTAACACACTTGCGTCATTACCTTGAAGTTGGAAAGCTTTATCAAGCGCCTTCTGCAGATTTTCAAATGGAGAAAAATACAACTGTGCAACATCTTCTTTTGGCATTGCAGAGACAAACAAAACGTTAGCTTTATTAACCACTTTAGCTATAGCAGCAGCTTTATGTCCCCCCAAAACAAACTCTTTTCTCAATCTGTTGATGAGGTCGTCAGGTTTTGATGCATCATTAATCCATTCTTCAAATGTGTCTTCTCCATAACCTTCTGGACACTCTCCTAACAGTATGATCACTCCACCAGTTTTTATTGCATGGCTGGCGTTATCCAAGGCTTTTTGTGTCTGGTACATGTTGATGTCTTTAGGAAAACCTCCAGCAGAAACAACCACAATGTCTGCATGCGCATCAATGCTGATACTATTCAAAGTATCCAAGTAAGCGCATCCAGCACGATGAGCCTCTAAATAATCACCAGCGAATGCTTTAGCAACTTCCTTCTTTTCATTTAATACTACATTCAGTATGAAAGTAATTCCCAGAATTTGTCCGATTTCATCAATATCATCCCGAACAGGATTACATTCCAATACTCCTGAAGCAGCCTTTTCATTCAGTTGTAACTTATGATTGTGACGAATCGTTTCATAATTGGCGGCTCCTGGCATAATAGCCTTCGCACCACCAGAGTAACCAGCAAAATAGTGATATTCGATATTGCCAGTACAAATCCTTATATCAGCTTCCACAATTGATTGACATAGGTGAACAGGCGTCCCTCTACGGGTTTTTCCCAAATCTATGTAGTTTTCTTCGTTGCTGTCTACGCAAGAAATTCTATCATAGATATCAGCTCCCACAAGGCTACGCTTCTCATCTTCTGAGTGTCTCCGGTGAATGCCCATTCCAAAGATAATTTTAATATCCTGATCCTGGACACCCACCTTTGAAAGCTCATTTAACAAAGGGGGGAGTAACACATGGGAAGGTGAAGGGCGTGAAATATCACTGGCCATAATAACGACTTTTTCCCCTTTGCTCACTAACTCCGACAGTTGCGGTGTCCCTATTGGGTTCGACAGAGCTCTTTTAATCTCAGCTGTTTCATCCATCACATCATCTGAATTTGCTACAGGGTTTGCCTTGAGAATACCAACTAAATTTTTATCGGGAATTTCAAAGGATAACATTTTCTTACCATACTTCATTTCTATCTTTCTCATAACGATAATCCTTTCCTGCTTAGATAGAAGCTAACAGATTAGTTTTTTTCTCGATTTCCTCAAGATTAACCATTACTTTCGCAACCTTTGTTTCCATTGCAGCTTGGGCAACAGCTGCTGCAACCTTTGGAGCAACCCGTGCATCCAAGGCATCTGGGATAATATAATCTTTACGCAAACCATTTTCAGAAGCTATCTTTGCAATGGCGTATGCAGCAGCAGTTTTCATTTCTTCATTGATTACCTTGGCCCGCGTATCAAGCGCACCTCTAAATACACCTGGAAATGCAAGCACGTTGTTAATTTGGTTATCAAAATCCGACCTTCCGGTCGCAACAACTGCAGCTCCTCCAGCAAAAGCATCCTCTGGCATTATTTCTGGAGTTGGATTCGCCATCGCGAATATAATAGGGTCCGGCGCCATACTGCGAACCATTTCCGTTGTCATCACATTACCTGATGACAAACCTATGAAAACATCAGCACCAACAATGACATCAGCTAAATTCCCTTTCAGCATCTTAGCGTTTGTAACCTTGGCCATCTCTTGTTTAGAAATGTCAATTTTCCCCGGCCTTCCTTCGTAGATACTTCCCTGCCGGTCACACATGATGACATGTTGCAGTCCTTTGCTCAATAAAAGTTTTATCACAGCTACAGCTGCAGCCCCTGCACCATTTACCACTATATGAAGATCTTCAATCTTCTTGCCCACAATTTTTGCTGCATTAATCAGTCCAGCTAATACAACAATAGCAGTTCCATGCTGGTCATCGTGAAATACAGGAATATCCATTGATTCAATCAGACGCCTCTCAATTTCAAAACAGGCAGGGGCAGCAATATCTTCCAAATTAATTCCGCCAAAACTCGGTTCCAATAATTTTACATGCTCAATAATCTTATTGATATCCGTTGTTCCCAAGCATATGGGAAATGCGTCTACCCCGGCGAAAGCTTTGAACAGAATTGACTTTCCTTCCATGACGGGCAATGCTGCTTCCGGTCCAATGTTTCCCAAACCTAAAACAGCTGTTCCGTCAGAAACCACTGCCACCATGTTGCCTTTTGACGTGTACTTAAAGACAAATTCTCTGTTTTCATGAATATCTTTGCACGGTTCTGCGACTCCTGGAGTATATGCCAATGACAGATCATTCCGTGTTTTTAGTTTAACCTTACTGATCACACTAATTTTTCCTTTATTGTCTCGATGAATTTTTAATGTTTCTTCGCGTAATGACACTCAGGAATCCTCCTCTAACTATTTAACTTATGTTCCTGTATCATCGATTCGTGCAAAAAGTAAATTGCAAATCGACTTTACAATTCTTTATCTAGTGCTTTTTCTAGAATTTGGAGGCCCGCTTCTAATTGTTCCATCGTAATATTTAGTGGCATCAAGGCTCTTATAACTTGCCCATGAGGACCAGCATTTTTGAGAATAAGCCCATTTTGTTTGCATGCCGTCATTATTCTATTGACTCTCTCCGCATCTGGTTTTTTCGACACACGATCTTCCACAATTTCAAGTGCTAACATAGCGCCTTTGCCACGGAATTCTCCAATAAATTCATATTTGTCGTA
Source organism: Bacillota bacterium (assembly GCA_033549245.1). GTDB lineage: Bacteria > Bacillota > Clostridia > Peptostreptococcales > Acidaminobacteraceae > Fusibacter_D. The sequence goes on from JAWSUW010000140.1 coordinate 6,604, forward strand.
CCAAGATTCAAATCTTTTCATGCATACTTCACCAATTTTCACTGCTTTTTCTGCATAATCGTCCCGCTGCAGAACTTCGATTACTTTAAGCGCTGAAGCACAAGCTATTGGATTCCCACCATATGTGCCTCCAAGTTCTCCTGAGGCGCATGCTTCCATGATTTCATCCCTGCCGGTAACTGCACTGATAGGAAGTCCACCTGCCATTGATTTAGCAGTAATAAGGATATCCGGATAAACACCAAAATCCGCCCAATAGTCAGTGGCAAACAGTTTGCCAGTACGGCAATATCCTGTTTGAATTTCATCAGCAATTAGTAAAATATTGTATTTATCACAGATAGCACGAAGTTTTTTGATATATTCATCAGGCGCGATAACGAATCCACCATCACCTAGAACTGGTTCAATAATAATTGCAGCAACAGTCTCAGGTGAAACATCGTCAACGAATATTTTTTCAAGTTGTTTAATACAGTAGTCCGGCACTTCTTCTTTAGGAATACTGTCATTCACTCGATAAGTATCTGGGTATGGCGCACGGTGCACACCTGGAACTAATGGTGCAAAGCCATTTTTGTAAGGCTTAACAGTACTTGTTAATGTCATAGCCATAAATGTTCTACCATGAAAGCCTCCTGTAAAGGCAATTACTTCGGTTCTTTTTGTGTGCTTCCTTGCAATTTTGATAGAATTTTCCACAGCTTCTGCTCCACTATTAAAAAATGCTGTTCTTTTCTTATGGTCTCCAGGTGTAATATCATTGATTTTCTCAGCTAGTTCAATATATTCTGTGTAATGGATGGTGTTGATCTGAGGATGGAAGTATCTTTCAGTTTGACGTTTAACCGCCTCAACAACCTCAGGGTGACAGTGTCCAATATTAAGTACTCCAATACCACCTACCCAATCAACAAATATATTGCCGTCTAAATCCTGAACCATGGCTCCTTCGGCACGATCAATCACACAGGGCGTAGCACAACTTATGGCAGATGGAATAGCTTTTAATCGTCGTTCAATTACCTCTTTTGATTTGGGACCAGGCAGTTCTGTTAATATTTGGGGCAAAGATTCTCTTAGCATTTGTTATTCCTCCTTATTAAATCTCAGTTAACAATTAATTATGACTTTATCCTGACATAAACCCTTCTTAATAGTACTCCGGGTTTAATATCATTCTTTAAAAGCGCTGCTTCATTCTTCTGTTTTTTAAAACATTGATCCCCCTTCCATAGTCAAGCCGGCCATACGAGTATACAAATCAAGAATTCCTTCGGTGTTGGATTGAGGTTTGTTCCATTTTATTGCCCTTTCTTGCATCAGCAAAAATATTTCTTCCTCATTTTTATGTTCTCCCTTAATTCCGATTACATCTAACTTCCTGTCAGGAATATTAATATTAATCAGGTCGCCATCTTCGATTAATGCGATCGGTCCTCCGCACGTTGCCTCCGGCGTTACATGGCCTATTGCCGGGCCGCGGGTAGCGCCTGAAAAACGTCCATCTGTCACGATAGCAGTCGTTGAGTTTAATTCTGGTCTATTGTGCAGAGTTTCGGTGGCTTTCAGCATTTCAGGCATTCCAGCCCCTCTAGGTCCAACATAACGGATAATAATTACATCACCAGGGGAAACATGACCGGATACAATTGCCTCTATGGCATGCTCTTCACAATTGTAAGTCTTGGCCGGGCCAACATGTTGATGCATTTCATGTGATACGGCGCTATGTTTAACGACTGCCCCATCTGGGGCTAGGTTACCTTTTAATATGCATAACCCACCTCCAGCATTGTAAGGCTTCGTTAAAGGTTGAATAATAGTATCTGCTTTTAATCCATAATTGCTTAGGAAAGAATGGGTCATTTTGAAAAACCCTTCTTTCTTTAAATCCTCCAAATTCTCTCCTACTGTTTTACCCGTGACTGTTAATGCTTCAAGGTGGAGCTTATCATGTAACGCTAACATTATTCCTGGCACCCCCCCCGCATACCAAAGCATTTGTGTTGGCCAGGGTCCAGATGTCTTTAATCCAACTAATATAGGAATTTTCCTGTGGAAATAATCAAACTCTTCCGGTAATAACGCGATTCCCATTCGTTTGGCAATCGCCGGTAAATGGAGTAACGCATTAGTAGAACCAGATATGGCTGCATGTACCATCAAAGCATTTTCAAACGCTTTTTTTGTCATGATTTTTTCAGGTGTTATGTTTTTTTCTAACAGCATCATGATCTGATTGCCTGACTGGCGGGCGAGATGGTTCATGATATTAGTCCCAGCAGGCATTAGTGCATTTCCGGGAAGTGACATGCCCAGTGATTCTGCCATAACTTGCATTGTACTGGCTGTTCCCACGTACTGGCATGCTCCACAGGAAGGACAGGCGTTTAGTTGATAGTATAGTTGTTCCTTCGCTGTCATTTTGCTCTGATCAACTAAATCTCTTGTTTCATAACACTTTTCCGGCGAGATATTGTCAGGACCAGGCAGCATGGAACCACCACAAAAATGTAGCGAGGGGATGTTCAGTGAACCTAGTGCCATCAAGTGAGCTGGTGTTGATTTGTCGCAGGAAGAGAAAGTAATCATGCCATCAAAAGGGACTGCTTTAGCATGAATTTCAACCATTGCTGCAATAACATCCCGGGAAACCAATGAATAACTCATCCCACTATGACCCGTGGCCACACCATCACATATATCGCTAACAGTATAAATTGAAGGTTTTCCGTTCGTTTGATACACACCTATTTTTGCATTTTCTGCCAAGTCTCTAAGGTGTAAACTTCCAGGATGGTTGTCGCCATGAGCAGTATCCAGCAAGATCTGTGGTCTGGATAAGTCTTCTGGTGACCATCCACTGCCAAGCCATAAAGGATCAATTTCAGGTCCAGCTCTACGGCTTTTTTGGCTGTTTAGCATTTTTATCCTCCTTATCATAATC
>JAWSUW010000141.1:0-9504 GCA_033549245.1 Bacillota bacterium
GTTTCATGTACGCATTTGTCAAAGCAAGCATGCCGGTGGAACTGATGTCTTTTGAAACGAGAGCCCGTTCCGTACCTCGGTATTTAAAGGTATAAGTGTTGAAGACATTTACTCTGAAGGCTTGTCTTCTTTGAACCTTTTGAGGTTCAGATAAAACATCCAGTGATATGATTGATAAATTCTCTTCAACTGACCGTTCTGTGACTTTGCATGAAATGGAAAAGATTCCTTTGTTCTCATCTTTTAATAAAAAGAGAACATCGATGAGATCCCCAGGATGAAAATTATAGACATTGCCATGTAAAATCGGCGCCACTGCACGGAATTTTCCGTCTTCATAGCCGGTTTCCACAACGGTTTTAAGCAATTTGATATTGGAATTTCCGCTCTCATCTATCTCTTTTACAGAGATCTCGATGGAATGGGCAGGTAATAATAAATTCTTCAGTTCCATGTTTTCACCCCATAACTATTATATTGTTATTATAACACAAACAAATGTAAAAAAATGTTTAGTTTTACATACGATTGGGTAATATATGAATATAAATAAACCGTAAGGTTTTTTTATAGATTGGTTGATCGGGACGTCATATATGGGTTTGAGACTCATAGGTTGAAAGAGCAACATCAAGCAAGAAAAATTGTAAGGTTCTTTTCTAATTGTTAAAAATGTTCTGTTAGGAGGAATGCTTATCGCAGTTGAATTTCGTATAACAATTGAATATGGAAAAAATTTACGTGCCGAAACCAGATGAATGGGCTTTCACTTTAAATGAAATAAGTGAGGGTCCATTTTAATTTTTGCCATTGATCAGATTCACAAGGTTAAACACCATACGTGCGGTCAGCCCCCAGATGGTGACAGAATCATAGTTATAAAATACGATTGGATATTGTGTGTTTTTGAAGTTGTAATTTTTGCCGTTTGGAATTGCCTCGAACGGAAAATCGATATCCAAATCGAATTTGGATGAAATCTTGTAGGTTTCCGGTTGTACACTCAGCAGATAATCCAGAGGTACTAAAATCAATTCTTCAACTTCGCTGACCGAGTGATGAATGTTCTCGTATACGATTTCAAGAACCCCGACATAACAATGGATCAGCATGTCAAAACTCGTCATCACCGAATCGATTTGACCAACCAAGCGGATATGATTTTCGGTAATATTAAGTTCTTCGCATGTTTCTCTAATGGCAGCTTCTTTTGGACATTCATCCATTTCTACCAGACCTCCTGGAAAACAGATTTCTCCAGGTTGGGAATTTAATGTCAGTGCTCGTTTTTCGAACAATAGATGCCATGAGTCATTGTGAAGGATCAAGGGGATTAAGACTGATGATTGTTTTTTGACACCGAATTTATTCGCTTTATGTGAACCTATAATTTTTTCAATATTTTTTAGCATATGTTTGTCCTCGTTGATTGTAAAATATTAATTATAATATACCATATTGACCCTCAAAATGTCAGTTAAATTAAATCATTGTAATTGCTTTTACAAAACCCAATATAATTGATACAATAGTCTTGATTAAAGAATGGGTAAAGTAGGTGAACACTATGATGTATTTAGGAATTGTGATAGCAAAAATATTCGAGGTGTCTTTAGCTACCATCAGAATGGTTCTCATTACAAAAGGAGAGCGTAAAATTGGTGCCATCATCGCTTTTTTTGAGGTTTCGATTTGGTTGGTTCTTGTCAGCACAGTGTTGGACAACATCATGGAGGATCCTCTCAAAATAGTAGCATACGCGTTTGGTTTTTCTTGCGGTAATTATTTGGGCAGTCTGGTCGAAGAAAAAATAGGTATTGGATTATCTGAAATGCAAGTGATCGTCAAAGAAGACAAGGGACAAAAGTTGGCGGGCATGTTAAGAGACAAAGGTTATGCTGTGACAGTCATGCATGGGGAGGGAAAAAATTTCCCAAGAAGTATTCTGTTGATGTACGTACCTAGAAAGAAAATAAAAAGTATCGCAAATGTTGTTAAGACCGTAGAAGAAAATGCGGTAGTGACCATATCGGATAAAAAAAGTTTATACGGTGGATTTGGAACATTAAGAAAATAATTGTAAAAAGAATAGAAAGAGGCAATTGGATGAGACTTCTCAAGGAAGGTAACAACGTCGAAGTTGAACCTTATTCGTTTGGGGCTGGAACCCCCATTATTATAGCAGGACCATGTTCGGTGGAAAGTCGGGAACAGATTATCGAAATTGCAGTTGAGGCGAAAAAAAAGGGAGCGAATATTCTCAGAGGGGGGATCTTCAAACCCAGAACAAGCCCTTATGATTTTCAAGGTATTGGTCTCGAAGCACTTGAGTTTATGCTTGAAGCAAAGGCAATAACTGGGATGCCAATTATTACAGAGTTGATGGACACAACTTATCTAGAGCAATTTGTTGAACATGTTGACATCATTCAAATTGGTTCGAGAAACATGTACAATTACTCATTGCTCAAAGCAGTGGGTGAGACTGGTAAACCGGTATTGCTCAAACGGGGATTTAGTGCGACAATCAAAGAATGGGTTTTTGCAGCCGAACACATCGCAAAAGGGGGAAACAATAAAATAATCCTATGCGAAAGAGGAATCCGCTCATTTGATCCTTATACAAGAAATACGCTGGATTTGTCAGCGGTTCCGATAATGAAAAGAGAGACCGGGCTACCGGTTGTTGTGGACCCAAGCCATGGAACAGGGATAAGAAGTTTAGTCGGGATCATGTCTATGGCAGCCATTGCGGCAGGTGCTGATGGGTTGATGCTGGAAGCTCATACACATCCTGAACTTTCCATATCTGATAAGGAACAAACCATAGATATTGAAGAACTAGGTGAGATTATTACGAATATGAATATAATGATTTCAAAGTAGAACCCAGAGTGCAAGCACTAGAATTTTCTGAATCATACTGAGACGCTAATAAGTTTCCTTCGGAAACTTACCTACGCGAAAGCCCAGAGTGCAAGCACTAGAATTTTCTGAATCATACTGAGACGCTAATAAGTTTCCTTCGGAAACTTACCTACGCGAAAGCCCAGAGTGCAAGCACTCTGGGCTTTATATTATTGACCATTTGAAAAGAAATTGAGATAAGAGTTGTTTTTATCCAGATACAGAACAGTGTCAGCATCGAAAGTCTCTTCATAAGATTTCAATGTTCTCCAGAACTCGTAGAACTCAGGATCTTTTGTAAAACCACTTGCATAGACTTCCAGAGCTGTTGCATCGGCTTCACCACGAATTGTCTCTGACTCTTCAATGGCATTCGCTTTGATTTGAGCGACATTTCTATCTGTGTCGGCAACGGTGTTTTGATAGATTTCCAGACCTTCCGATCTGATTTGCTGTGCTATGGCTTCACGTTCTGCAACCATCTTCTTATATGTGGACTCAATATTCGATGGAGGTAAAATCGTTCTATAGATATCGATATCCACAAGCATGATGCCTTGTGAAGCCAAATTTACATTGAGTTCATCTTTTGCAGTAGCCAAAACACTTTCAAGTGTTTCTTTATTCGCTAAGAATTGTAAACTCATCAAACTATTGATTTTCTCAATGACAACAGCGTATGTGATTTCATCAATTTTGGAATTGGCTCTTGTGATGGTACCAAGAGAAGTTCTGAATACACCAGGATGGATGATTTTCCATTGGGCATACATATTGATTTCATATTTGATTTTATCTTGGGTGTTGATTTTTGCAGTATTGGATATATAAGTGATGATTTTGCTTGTGTCTTTCTCAACTGTAGTGATGAAAGGAATTTTGAATTTCAGTCCTTTTGTAGTATCAACAACGACATCTTTGAATCTTGGATCACGTTCATTTTGCTTCTGTGCCTCAACATTTGTGGCATCAACAATGATTTTCTTGATTTCACCAAGTTCTCTGACTGTTGCAACTTCGTCTTCTTTGACGATATAAAAGGAATTGCTGAGCAATATGCCTATGAGAATGACAACAAATAATAGTCCCACAAAGCGCATATTCTTTTTGATTTCTGTTTTTGCATGGGTATAGTTTTGCTCAAAAGCTTCTTTGGCTTCTTGTCTGTTTTCGCCTTGATTGATGTTCATTTTATTGACCTCCTTTGATGTCGAGTGGCAAGAATTTAAGGACATCATCACCATTCAGGTCAATAATGTACTTTTCCTTGGCGACGGAAAGGATTTTTTCCATGGTTTCGATGTAAAGTCTGGTTTTTGTGACATCCTGTGAAAGGACATATTTATCGTATACTTGATTGAAGTTGACAACATCACCTTTTGCTTGTGCGACTTTCTCAGCCTTGTATGATTCAGCTTGTTGAATCATCTGATAAGCTTCTGCTCTTGCTTTAGGTAACATCTCATTTGAATATTTCTCTGCTTGTGATCTGTATGAGTCTTTTTCATTGCTTGCGATATTGACATCATCGTATGCATACTGAACATCTTCTGGTAATAAAACGTCAGTCAATCTGACTTCAGCAATTGAAATTCCAAGATCATAGGCTGCGAGTTTTCTTGAAAGGTCAGGGATGATCTCTTTTGCGATACTGTCTTTGTTGATCAGTGCGTTATCAAGATCCTGATTTTGAATATTGCTTCTGAGCACGCTTTCAAATGCGAGACGAATAGTACCTTCCTGATCATCTACATTATAGATGTAGGCAGCTGGATCGGTTATTCTAAACTGGATGACCGCCCCGATATTGATCAGGTAAGAGCCGCTTGTGAGTACTATGGCTTCACTTTCGACATCTTGGTAAGTCGCTGCTTGAGTTGCTGTTGGTGCAGTTTCTGGACGATAGCCATACTGTAGTGAGATGATCTCATTGGTGTTCACAATTAAAATTTCGTCCACGAAAGGCAATTTAAAGTGAAGTCCAGCCTCCGTATTGACGCGGTGCAATTTTCCAAATCTTTCAATTACCGCTTCTTCTGCATTATCAAGTGTATAATAGCTGCTCATGACCGCAAGGGCTATTATGATAATGATGGGAATCAGCAGTAGGAATTTCTTTGATTTCATGTTTTATCCTCCTGTTTGTCTGGTTATCATTTCAATGTTTCTATTAATATAATATGCTTTTAATGGTTAAAATACAACTTAACATTTGATTAAAAAAAACGTAAGATAAAAGTAAGGGCATTAAATAAGTATTAAATACATTGATTGGAGCGATTAAATGTTAAAAAATATGTTGGACTACCTACAAAAATTACAAAATAGAATAAAAAAGCATCAAATAGCGGCATATAGTGGACAAATGGCGTACTTTTTCATGCTATCCATATTTCCATTGCTCATTTTCGTTTTCACCATCATCTCAAAACTTAATTTAAATTTTGATTTTGCATATGAGGCACTCCAAAGTTTTTTGCCTCCAAACATCAGCAGTCTAATCACGGATTTCATAGAAAATACGATATATGTTGAAGGCAACGCTGTATTATCCATTTCCGGAATTGTGACACTCTATTCCGCATCAAGAGCGGTTAGTGCCCTTCAAAGAGCGATCAATACAGCATATGGTATTGAACAGAAAGGGAATTTTATTCTCAACAAACTCTCAGGAATGATGTTCACTCTCATGTTTGTTGCGCTTATCGTAGTTTCGGTGACGATTCCAAATGTAGGAAGTAGGATTGCCATGTGGATGACCGACTTTTTTGATTTCACAATTGAGGAGCAATGGATCACCATGTTTTATTGGATTAGAAATCTCATTCTTCCTGCAGTTTATATTCTCGTATTTGGGTCCATTTATACGGTGCTGCCCAATAAGAAAATGCATCTCGAGGAAACATATAAAGGGTCAATATTTGCGATTACAGGTTCACTTGTCACCAACTGGATCTTTTCAACAGTCGTTGTTAAATTGACCGATTATTCCATACTTTATGGATCCTTGTCCGCCATTATTGCTTTCATGATCTGGTTGTATGCACTTGGAACCATTATTATGATAGGAGCAGAAATCAATGCCATTGAAATTGAGCACATAAAAAAATAGAGGAGCGATCCTCTATTTTAATTTATGTTCTATAGTCTATGATTTGTCCTTCTGATTCAACACCTTTAAGGATATGTTCAATTTTGTAATGTATTGACGCGAGTCGGTCGATCAGACCGGTTTGAGGGGAGAAAAGAAAAGTGAAAATCTGAGGATTTTCTATGAGTTCTGCGAGAAAGTGTTTTCTATCAAGATAGACCACATCTTTTTCGTAGTGGATGCCAATCGCTTTGAGAGCCTCTGCAAAGTCGTTCAAAATGCTCTCCACAAGAAATTTGAAATGAGTACCATACCTTTGGTCACAGTCCCTGGCTTGCCCTACAAGGTAATTGATTCCGGAAACCAGACTGCTGGCACCTTTCAGAACTTCATTTTTGTGCGCCTTATAATATTGTGCCGCAGACTGTTTCTGATCTTCATGAGTCGACAATCGATTATAGGAAGCCATCAGATTGTGGACACCAGAGTAGAAGGTATCTATGATATAACGTTCGTTTCCGGACCGGTGGTCAGGATTGTTATGTACTTCTCCTTTACCATAGACATGCTTTACAGGCTCGGTGTTTGAAGTTGATTTCACCTTGCTGGAAGATACATTTCTATAATTGCTGACAATTGGAGATTTTGATATGTTGGCCATTCTCTTTCCCCCCCCCTTTCTCTGTTATCTATATCGGCAGAAACATCCTAATTATTTAGCATGGAATTGTATTCATTCTTGCATTGTGGGATAATATGATTAATGAAGTCAAAGAAGAGGTGAGTGTATGATAGATCAGATATTCCGTCAAGTTGCCAAAGAATTGCTCAACAGAAATTTCATACGAAAATTTGGAATAGATCGAAAAATTGTCTCCGAGATCATTTCGACAGTGAGGTTCAAAGACCAGATCGAGAAAATGTTGCTCGAAGAAAAATATGACAGTAAAGATGTCTATGATCTTATGGCCGATTTGATTGATGTTTACCCTGTAAAAAACAAACCTGATAATTGGCTTGAATATTTCTATTTCTACAGCTTGAACTTTTCATTTCCCGATGCAGTCACCATTAGACTCGGCAACGAATGCAACAAAGTTGCTGAAATGTTTCTAAGAGTATTGAAGATTTTTTCTGAACTGCAAAAGAGTTCAAATGACGGTACATGGCAAAGCAAGTACGCACTGACTCTTTTGACACAAGATGAAGTGGAATCCCTTGAGGACCCTATAGAATTCAATGCGTTTCAAAAGTCTTTCAATCATGAGTATGTTTATGAGATGATGAAGATGAATCAGGATGTCATTGGTTATACCACACTTGATCACATCTGTGGTGTGCATCATATCGCAATGAAAATTGCACGTCAACTTAAGTGCTTAGGTTTTCCTATAGACCTTGGGAGGGTGTCGGGTGCGGCGGCAGGACATGATATCGGAAAATTCGGTTGCAAGCCTGATGAGGCAAATAGAGTAGCATATTACCACTATCATTATACCGGTGAATGGTTTGAAAAAAGAAAAATAGTCTACATCAGAAATGTAGCAATCAATCACTCCACTTGGGATTTGGAACTTGAAGCTTTACCAATCGAATCTCTTATTCTGATCTACAGTGATTTTCGTGTCAAAGCAGAATTCAAGGATGGGAATTCCTATATGAAGATCTATAATCTTCACGATTCCTTCAAAGTGATTCTGAACAAACTGGATAATCTGGATGCAGCCAAAGAAGATCGATATAAGAGGGTTTACAGTAAACTCAGGGATTTTGAGAATTTCCTTTTAGATTTAGGGATCAACACCGAGCCTGACACGGGTATGGATTTAGCTAAAGGTGCTACTATTAAAAGAAAATATTTCTCTCTCATGCAAGGACCTGAAATTACCAGGAATGTAGTGTTTTCATCCATTCAACATAATATCGAGCTATTATATAGGTTCAGGGACGAGGCATCACTGAATAAACTTCTTGAGCCTGTTCGGTCGAGCAGAGATATGACAAGCCTGAGGGGATACCTTGCCATATTGGAGGAATATTATAACTATTTGACTCAAAAACAAAAGCAGATTGTCATAGGTTTTTTATATGAAAAGTTGGCTTTGCCTCAAGAGGACATCAGAAAACAGTGTGCAGAACTCATTGGCACCATCGTGGCTTCATATGATGAGGTCATACGTAAAGAAATCCCAAAGAGTGCGGTAATCAATCATAGTTCAAGTGATACACTTGGATTATTCGATTATTATATTGACAAATTCATGAACCCCGAAACGAAAGTCATAGATCGACATAAAAAATATATCAGTTACAGTGTACGTGATATGATCTCTTCTTATTTTGAACACCTCGAGGGCAAAGAGAAAAGATTGCAAAGTATCGAATGCATCGTCAATTATTTCATGCGATACAGTGATGTTGATCAGATTCGGTTTTACCTGATTAAGGCAGCTAGGGTACTGCCTTTCAAGGAATTCAACGATGAGCAACGTTTCAAGATCCTCAACTTTGTATCCAATTTGTTGACATTCGATGATTTCAAACTGAGATTACGTGCCTATAATCTGATTTACTCAATTCTTCCGTATGCTGATGAGGCGCTGATTGAACAAACTGCCATCAGAAGAGTTGTTTCAGTCGATAATCCATCCACTGGAGATCCTGCGGAAAATTATGCACGACTTAAATTGGCTGAAAATCTCAAAATGGATCAGGTAACAATTGATTATCTTAAAGCCATATGCATAGACGACCTGCAATATACTTCAAACATCTTTTTAAGCAATCTAAAATCGGCAACTCTTGACGTGGCCAAAAGATTTCAGATAGAACTATTGATGCGAAACACTTTGTTATATGATTATGATAACAGTTTTTACATGGCTATGCACCTATGTAATCTGCTCAAGGTGAGTGCTCTTGAATCGGTTCGGAACACAGCGGGTAGAATGTTGCTCCATATCATTCCACATTTGAACTACGAGCAAAAAAACGATATCGCTGTGGAATTGATCCGAGCGCTTGAAATGGAAAGCTTCGAATTCACGAAGTATATTCCCCCTTATTTAGGAAAGATTATTTTACATGTGAAGCCTAAGGAACTGGATGAAATCATCGAGAGTTTCGAAAAGAAGATGAGTACCAACAATGAGAAGCTCATCTCACTGATTGTCAAAACCGTCGGATACGCAGTTACTCGTTACGCTGATTACAGATATGCGTTCAAAGAACGTGTCGACTCACATGAAAATCGAATTCTCAGATTATATGGCGTATTGTTCAACGGATTTGTGCACAGTTCCAGTTTTGTCAATCAGACTGCCTTCAGTGTTGTGGCAAAAGATGTTTATTCCGATTCAGTCTTGAATCTTAAAAAGAAGGAGTACCTGTACAAACTCACCATCAAAAAAGTCATGTCATTAATGGTCAATACTGATGAGGCCAATGATCTGATTTTTTACAACAATTCCGCATCGCTGAAATATATCTATAATTTCATTTCTGAG
>JAWSUW010000142.1:0-9340 GCA_033549245.1 Bacillota bacterium
CGACGAAGACGTAGCCAATGGTTCGAACACTCAAACAACAAGAAATTGGAATCCGCACCAATTACGGTGACATAGAAGCGGATGGAATTCGACTGATTTGGGATCAATACTTTTCGACAAAGACGATTGACGACCAAACAGTGAAATACTGCTTGAAAAAATTGTCAGAAATGAATCACGATGACCGAAAAGAGGTTTTTGACGCGTTTTTTTGTTCTGTTTTTATCCAACATTATAAAGAAAATGGTATTCCGGTCACAGATATGTTTGATTTGGGGCTTTTGTCGTATTTTGGATTGCCTGCAACAGCAACAATGGAAGATATAAAAAGTCGCTTCAGACATCTGGCGAAAATCAACCACCCGGACAAAGGTGGTAACTCAGACGTTTTTATTGAGATTTTGGATGCATATGAACAACTGACTTCAAAATTCTAATCTTCAATGGCATGAATGATCATTCTGCCATTTTCAGTTTCATAACTGCACGTCGCAAGAGTCAACAGAGCTTTATCTTCATTGAAGATGAGGTTTTTTTTATGCATGGAATAAGAGGATAGAGTCTGCAAGTAATTTGCATAATCTTTATCTTCAAAATTTATCTCTAGTTTGTAATCATCAGCAGATACAATATATGCAGAAAATATGGTATAAGTTTTCTCACCGTAAAGGCTACTAATTATAATTTTGTCATGAGTGTTGAAATAGGTTTCTTCTTTATAATCGTGTAAGCCGCCGAACATGGTTCCATTTTTCATATAATGTCCATATATGACAGTATGCTGATCATTGAATTGACCGAGGTTTCTATAGTCCATGAAAATCGCTCCAGCATCACTGGTATTTTTGTATATATCTTTATTGAGATAAAACTCGTTGTCTGTACCTCTGAGAACCGGATAATCCATGAGTGTTTCTGGTATTTCAATCCAACCTGTAAAATCAGTGTTTAAGGCGAGATACTCCAAGTTTTTATTGGGCTTATAATCGTATTTGCTGTCAGTCTGATCAACTGGAAGGTCTATTTGCAAAGGCTGTTCCTTAAGTTCAGTCGATCTGCTGACTATCAGTTCGGAAACTTCATCTTCCGAAGTCTTTCTCTGGATGAGCCTTGAACCACTAACAATAGCGGTTGTTATCAATAGTATTATGGAAATATTAAGGATTATTTTTTTTTGTTTTATAGTCATAGTAATCACCTCTTAACCTATTTTATCACGAAAAGAAATAAAATTCAAATTTAATTGAAAATAATTATCATTTGTTGTTGACAACAATCACACTACGTGATATATTGTGAGTATCAAATAACTTAATGTGATTTAAACATATAATTTTAAAGGAGGATTACCATGAAAAAGATTTTAAGTATTGTTATGAGTTTATTATTGATGATTAGTGTACCATCATTTTCAGCAGAAGGCGATATAGTGGACATAGCAGCAGGAAATTCGGATTTTAGTATTTTAGTAGCGGCACTTCAAAAAGCGGAGCTTGTCGGAGCACTTCAAGGTGAAGGACCGTTTACAGTATTTGCACCGACAGATGCGGCTTTCGTCAAACTGCTTGGTGATTTAGGTATAGAAGCTGAGGATCTTCTGAATCATCCACAGCTTGGTGAAGTACTTTTATATCACGTTGTATCAGGTAAAGTAATGAGCACAGATTTATCAAATGGTCTCGAAGCAGCAACTCTTAATGGTGAAGCCATCAAAGTAGATTTGACAGATGGTGTTAAAATCAATTCGGCAAATGTTGTTACAGCAGATATTGAAGCGACAAACGGTGTGATTCATGTAATCGATGAAGTATTAGTTCCAAGTTCATTCGTTCTCAGTGCACCAAGTGTTCCGGAAACTGTAGTTGATATAGCTCTTTCAAGTGAAGATTTCAGCATGCTGGTATCATTACTTCAAAAAGCGGATCTAGTAGGCGCATTACAAGGTGAAGGACCATTTACAGTGTTTGCACCGACAAACAAGGCATTCGAAGATTTGCTTTCAGCTCTAGGTATTTCAGCATCAGATCTTATGGCACAACCTGATCTAGCAAAAGTATTGCTTTATCATGTAGTGCCTGGAAATGTACTCAGCACTGATTTGAGTGATGGTCTTGAAACTGCTACACTGAATGGTGAATCCGTTAAGTTTGACTTATCATCAGGTGTGAAAGTGAACATAAGTGGTGTTGTAGCTGCAGATATCGTAGCACAAAATGGTGTAGTACACGTAGTCGATTCAGTTTTGGTACCAAGCAATTTCGTTTATCAGGCAGTAGAAGCTGATGAAGAATTGCCACAAACTGGAACAATGGATTTGACCTCCATTTTTATATTCAGTATAATAGGATTAGCAGCTGTTATGGTTGTCAAAAAAAGAGTGAAAGCATAAGCAGGTGATAACATGAGTGATTTCGGCACACGTCTTAAGAATATTCGTAAACTTAAAAAAATGACACAAAAAGAATTGGCGGAGATGTTGAATGTCACACAGTCCACTATAGCAAACTATGAAAGCAATCTGAGATTTCCAGGTGAAGCAAACCTGAAAGAAATTTCAGATTTGCTTCACATCAGTACAGATTATCTACTCGGTATAGCAGAAGAAACCAAAACCGTTAAACCTTCAGGTGTGGTGAATCTGTTGAATTTAAAAGAGGATTTGTTGGAAGCATTGTTGAATGGCGATGAATCCATAGCGACTAAACTAGTCATAGAAGCCTATGTAAACGGCGCTGCAACACATGAAGTCATAGATCAGGTTTTCCATCCTATTATGATTGAGACAGGTCTTTTGTGGGAAACTGGAAAGCTAGACATCTCTGAGGAACATTTCATATCAGGAGTTGTTGAAAGATTGATATCACTTATTGGCGTTCAGTTGTCTGATGAAGATTCCCAAAAGTCCGTGATTTTGATTTCCCCAAGTGGAGAGGAACATGTCTTGGTTCTTAAGATGATCAAGGAAATATTTCTTGAAGAAGGATGGCGGGTATTCAACCTCGGTAAAAGCATCCCGGTCAGAAGTATCGCATTTTTGATTGAAAAGGAAAACATTGATTTGATTGCAATATCCATCACTGGAAAAAACAATCTCAATGGTGCCGAACACCTTATTTCAGCCATAAGAAATCTGGGATTTGATAAGATCCCCAAAATTATGGTAGGTGGTCAAGCACTGGATAGTGAAGTTCATGCAAAATCATTTTTGGGCGCTGATTATTATGCGGATACTTTTTCTGAACTGAGAAAAATCGCACTTGAACAATTTTAGAGTTTAGCCATGCCAATTCAATGTTGGTATGGCTATTTTATTTCCCTCAAAAATAGAGGATATTTGTGACATTTGAAGAATTAATCCATTATGAGGAGGTATGAAATTATGAAGTTTTGTTGGACTACATTAACAGTCAATGACATGGAAGCATCACTGAAATTTTATCAAGAAATCGTTGGATTACCACTGAATAGAAGATTTATAGGTGGACCGGGAGTGGAACTTGCTTTTTTGGGTGAAGGAGAAACTGAAGTGGAACTTATTTGCGACCCCAATCATCCTGCACCAGGAGAAATCAATGGGATATCATTAGGCTTCGTAGTGAAATCCGTTGAAGAAATGATGGCTTTTGTTGAATCGAAGAATATTTTGATCGATAGTGGACCTTTCCAGCCCAATCCTCACATCAAGTTTTTCTATGTGAAAGATCCAAATGGATTGAGAATCCAATTTGTAGAAAACATGGAAGGAGGGGATTGATTTGAGAATTGCCGTTGTATACACATCTACTACAGGATTTACACAAAAATATGCAAAGTGGATAGCTGAAGATCTTGATGGCGATTGCCTTGCGCTGAAAGACATGAAAATAGAAGATTTTTATAAATACGATTTTTTTGTATACGGCGGTAGTCTTCACGCTGTTGGAATTAATGGATTCAAAGAGTTCAAAGAACGGATGGAAACCCTTGAAAATCCGAAATGGATCGTCTTTGCAGTGGGTGCCACACCAGTAAAGGATGACGTGGTTCCACTTTTGATGAGTGAAAATTTGACGAAGGAAGAACAAAAGAGAATCAAGTTGTTTTATTTTAGAGGTGGTTTTGATTATGATGCATTAAAGTTTAAAGACAAAATGATGATGCTTTTGTTGAAATTAAAAATTAAGATGAAACCACAAAAAGATCGAACGCCCGATGAAAAGGGTATGATTAATGTATATGATCAAAGAACCGATTTCAGTCAAAAAAAATCTATCGATAGACTTGTAGCATACGTACGTTCATTATAGACAAATGCTCTTGAGTGAAACACCATTTATGGAGGGGAGAACACTATGCCAAAATTTGATGAAGCACAATTGTTGAACATACTTTGGACAGTGGGTATATCGTTCGGGATATATATACTCAAAAGCTTGCTTTTAAGATTTATTCATAAAAGAATTCCAGACTCGGGTATTTATTTTCGTACAAAAAGAATCATAAATGCAATTGCATTTTTGCTCTTTATCATTTTTGTAGCCTTGATCTGGTTCAAGAGTGGTGGTTCGGTGATCACTTATTTGGGACTTTTCTCTGCTGGATTGGCACTCGCTATGAAAGATATTTTGATGAATATCGCTGGTTGGCTTTATATATTACTCAGACAACCATTTGTTGTGGGAGATCGTATCGAGATCGCGGGTATCAAAGGAGATGTAATAGATCAAAACATCTTTAAATTTAGAGTCATTGAAGTGGGTAACTGGGTTCATGCTGAACAAAGCACTGGCCGAATCATCCATATTCCAAACTATAAAATATTTATGGACCCTTTAGCCAATTATACATTGGGTTTTGATTACATCTGGGATGAAATCAGAGTGGTTGTGACGTTTGAGTGCAATTGGCGGAAAGCAAAAGGAATCCTTGAGGAAATAGTGCATCGATATTCCGACGATTTGGCTGATGATGTTCAAAAAAAGATTTTTGAAACGTCCAGGAAATATCTGGTCTATTATAACAATCTCACACCAATAGTATATACCGATGTTACAGAGAGTGGTGTACAGCTTACAATGCGCTACATATGTGAACCCAAGATGAGAAGATTCAGCTCCGAGCGCATTTGGGAAGCTGTTTTGGATCGTTTTGGTGCTGAAGTGGACATTGATATTGCATACCCAACTATGAGAAGAGTTCAGATATAGCATTCAAAGGAGCATTTATGATTCAGATTAAGCGGGTACAATCCAAGAAAGAGTTAAAAACGTTTGTAGATTTTCCAAACCAACTTTATAAACATAATCCATATTATGTGCCTGAACTGGTTCTCGATGGCGTCAAAGTACTGGATCAATCCATCAATCCAGCTTACGAGTTTTGTGATGCGGCGTATTTTTTAGCTGATCGTGACGGTAAGATAGTAGGTCGGATTGGAGTAATCATCAACAAGAAAAGTAATGATAAATGGAATCAAAAATATGCAAGGTTTACGTGTTTTGATTTTATAGATGACCTCGAAGTGTCGCAGGCACTGATGGATGAAGCTTTCAAATGGGCTATTTCTAGAGATATAGAGGCTATACATGGACCACTCGGATTTACGGATTTGGATCATCAAGGCATGTTGGTTGAAGGTTTTGATGAGCTTGATATGTATATCACCATTTACAATGCACCATATTATATGGAACATATGATTGCAATGGGGTTTGAAAAAGACGTGGACTGGATTGAATATCAGTTGGTCTTTGATCCGGTAAAGATTGAAAAACTGCACAAAATAGCAGCACGAATGAAGAGCCGTGGTGCTTTCAAGGTGATTGAATTCAAAAATAAAAAGGAAATTTTGCCATGGGCTGAATCGGTTTTCAATCTATACAACACGGCATATGCACCACTTTATGGCATGACAGAACTGAATCAAAAGCAGATTGATCTTTACATCAAAACATTTTTCGGATTTGTGAATCCGGATTTCATAAAAATTGTGGTTGACAAGGAAGGTGCTTTGGCAGCATTTGCGATTGCAATGCCCTCGCTATCAAAGGCCATGCAAAAATCTAGAGGAAGACTTTTACCATTTGGATTTGTTCACATACTGCAATCCATTAAAAAAAATGATGCCCTTGATCTTTATCTGATTGCGGTCAAACCAGAATATCAAAATCTAGGCATCAATGGATTGCTACTGGACAGTATGATGAAAAATGTCATGGATTACGGGATTCAGTCTGCAGAGACCGGTCCAATGCTTGAAACAAACAATAATATATTATCGCAATGGAAATTTTTCAATATCAGACAGCATAGAAGAAGGCGTGTCTGGAAAAAAAGTTTAGATGGGTAACTCGAAGCTGAGTTGTCCTAGACTGTAGACAAACGTCCAAATCCATCGTTACTGGATAAAATCCAGTTCAGTTACGACGCTATAGGTCGCGCCTTCACTGGATCTTATCCGTGCCTTGACTTTGAACGTTTACTACAGCCTACAGTTTGATGACTTTGTCATCACCCTGGGACAACTCGAAATAGAGTTGTCCTTTTTTTGATTGTACAATGACCTTTTCCAAATCCACAAGATATTGAAGGTGAGCTTTTACAACAGATCTGTTCAGTAGGTGTTGTGGGACATTTTCCGATAAGTTATAGGCATCAAATAAAAATCCATGGATTTCATCAATGGTGCAAGAGCTGTTTTCAAGACGATTCAAAATTAAATTTTGGGTTCTGACCAGCACTTCCATATTGGCATCACACAAATGATCGATATGATCATGTACGCCACCGTGGGCGATTACATAGCCATTTGCTTCCAGGTTGCGAAGACGTTCGATAGACTTTAGATGTTCCCCTACATTATAGGTGAAAATAAGTGGGTGCTTTTCAATCATGGCTTCAGAAATCAGGGCATCACCCAGATAAGCTATGCCATCAGGTGTTATAAGACCATACATATTTGGAGAATGTCCTTTTAAGGGTAAAAGTGTAAACAGGTGTGATTCACCATTCAGATCTATTTTGATTTCAGTTTCAGTAGTGATGATCCACTTCACTTGTGAAGGTTTTGCAAGTAAAAATTTATTGTGTAGAGTTTTAAGTGGAAATGCACCGTATAAATAAGTTGGCTCAAGTATTGGTTGTTCAATGAAGCTGTGTTCCAGTTCCGGTGCTATGGTGATCACGTCAAACTGTCTCTGGATATATGAGTTTCCACCACAATGATCGGCATGTGAGTGGGTGTTGAAAATAGCTTTGACATTGATGCCCTCAAAATCTCTGATGGCCTTTCGTACACTGGAGTCGTCATTGCCAGTATCAATCAGTAATAAATCATCACCGACCTTATAACCACCGATTACGACTTGTGAGGGGAGAAAGTAGCTGTTTCCAAGTATACGTTCCATAATTTGATCTCCTTTGTTCAGATAGATGGTAAAGATTGGCTATGAGAATAGATTAACCTAAATTAAGTGAAGATTCAATGTTTTCGATTCAGTGAAATAATTTTTTTGATTTGTACTTGAAATTTCATTCATGCAGGAGTACAATATATAAAAACCGGTCAGTCGGTTTTATTAAAATTGAGGAGGAACACATGCCCAAATTGACAGATGAAGCCATCAACTCAAGAAAATCACATATCATTGAATGTGCTTTCCAAGTTTTTTCAGAAAAAGGATTTAGTGATACATCAATGGATGATATCGTTATCAAATCCGGTGTGAGTAAGGGGGGCATATACAATTATTTTAAGAGTAAAGAGGAAATTTTTCTCGAAATAGCTGAATCAAGATTGGAATCTAGACGCAGCTTGATGGATTCCATACCTGTGAACAGTGGGATTCACATATTTTTAAGAAATTATTTTACAGCTGTGCTTCTAAGTCTCAAAGATGAAAGAAATCTGATGACTGCAAGATTTTCTTTTGAGTTCTGGGCTACCGTTTCAAGAAATGCTGAGTTGAATGAAAAAGCGCAAAGTAGGTATTCAAAATTTCATTCGGATCTTATAAGGATCCTAAAACTTGGGGTTAAGCGGGGAGATCTGTCAAGTCAACTTGATTTGGACAATATGGGATATGTTATTTTGGCTACACTGGACGGCATGATGCATACCCATGCAATAATGGGAGTGGAGATGACTGATGAGAGTGCCAGACACTATGTGGATATGCTGATGAGCAAACTGGAGGGGAGAAATTAATATGATTACATATAAATTGGGGACAGAGGTAGAAAAAAAGGATATTCATAAGGCGTTTCATATGGGATTCATTGATTACATCATGAAAGTGGATATACCGGAACAAGTTTTTTTTAAGCGATTCTTTGGACCAGAAGGGAATGCGTTCGACCTGTCTGTGGTGGCTTACGACGGCAATGAGCCGGTAGGGTTGTTGCTCGGGGGGATCAAACCATTTGATGGAGGTGCACTCACAATGCGTTGTGGTGGGCTTTGCGTCGTTCCTGAGTTCAGAGGCAAGGGAATCAGTCAGACATTGATGAACATGCATAGGGAAATGGCGGTTTCTCGTGGTTGCAAGCAAATAATGCTCGAAGTCATCGGTGGTAATGACAGAGCGATTCAGTTCTATAAGAAAATAGGCTACCATGTGATTTATCAGTTGGATTACTATTCAATCCAGGGAAAAGAACTAAAGGCTGGAAAATTGACTAATGCTTTGGTAGTTGATATCGAACTTGATCAGATGGAAAGTGTAAAAGAGTGGATCAGCGACACACATGTTAACTGGCAAAATGATTTTGAATATATTTCAGGGCTTGATGGCATAGTAAAATATGGTATTTTTGAAAACGAGAAATTGATCAGCTTCTTGATTGCAGATCGTAAAGGAAAGGTTTATTTGTTGTGGACCCAACAAGACATGCGATTTAAAGGTTATGCTTCATATCTTCTAAATCATTTTCAAAAGACTTTGGAGATAGAAAAAATCATGATGAGCTTTCCAAATAGCGCCACTTTAACAGGGTTCGTCAAATCGGTCGGCTTTGTAAAAGATGAATTGTATCAATATGAAATGTATGGCCTGATATAGTATTGAGGTTAACTATGACAACTAAAATGGATAAGATGAGGTCCATGATGGACCTTCATGGAGATAATTTGAAAAGAATGTGTTATGTGCTCTTTGGAAGTGATATAAAGTCGGAGGGTGTAGTTGGTGAGATTTTTATTGAATACTTTAAATACAAGTATTTATTTGATAAAGGCAAAAAAAGTTGATACATATTTATCAGCACTAGCAAGAATACTCCTTCCTCTTAGGTGGGAGATGAATTGCGGTTGAATTGCCTGATTTTTTTGTACGAACACTTGTTCGCAGTGTTGTGTTGTGAT
>JAWSUW010000143.1:0-9252 GCA_033549245.1 Bacillota bacterium
GTGATTTCAGTAACAATTGTATCAATTATAGTAATATATATTCAAATTTAGTGAAAGGAAAAATATGAAAAATATGAAAGTTATGCTATTGATTTTGATCAGTACGGTTTTATCGATAGCTGTAATTTCAGGTGAAAAACCCGACACTACATCGATAGAACCATCTAATAAATTGTATGAGAATATTGTCTTAAATGAAAACAGAAAAACTATTACACAAAATTTGGTAGATATTGAAATTGAATTTTATCCAACTGCAGGTGATTATTGGGAATTTAATGTCAATTTAGACACTCATTCCGTCGATCTTACAGACTTGGATTTAACAGAGTATATAATTTTTAAAGGTAATGTAGTTGTTGACAATACAAATGGGTTAGCATTTACCTCAACTGGTGAAGGACACCATATCCAAAATAAACTGTTGGTTCCTAAATTTGTGGACAATGTTGCGACACTAAATAACAACAATCAAGAATTCGAACTGGAAATTCTTCCGATTGATGGTTCTGAAAGTAATGTACTGGTCTGGGAATATGTAAATCAAAGTAATTAATGCAATCAAAAAGCTGCTGAATTTGTTTTCAGCAGCTTTTTGTTGTTATTTGAAATTTTGGTTCTTCATAGTATTTCACCTTTTAAAGGATTAGCAATAAATAAAAGTAAATAGATTGAAGCTCCAAGATAAATTGTTGCATTGAAACCTACTTTCATTGATATGATTACTGCTAAGACTGACCCCAAGACAGAAAACAAGCCATTCACTCCCCACATCAATGGAATGAAATTCTCAGTATTTGATTCACTAAGTTTTCTCATTCCAATTGCAAAAGGCAACCCCATCAACAATCCCATTGGTGCAATGGTGATCAAAGTCACTAATATTTTCAAATTGAAATCAAAACTGACTGTTAAGTCCATTATTTTTCCAATGTTTAACTGAAAAACAAATATGCTCAGAGAAACCAAAAGCAGGTAAACAGGTGAAGATGACGTGAGTTTCTTTAGAGCTTTTGTTCCACTTAATCCACTTCCGATTCCAGTACTGAGAAGAATACTAAATAGGATTATACTAAAAGCAAACGATGGATTTCCAAAATAGCGGATCATTTTCTGAATGATTGGAATTTCCACCAACATAAAGGCAACTCCCAAACCCATAAAATATATATATTTATTTTTCAGTTCCTTTGTATTGATGTATTTTCTTTTGAGAATCATACAAATGAGTAGAACTCCCAATAAGACAAACAACAGTTCTTTAGGAAAATACATCGAATAGTTGTAAAAAAAAGGACTGTTATCAGTTATTGGTTTTACATTAAATGACACTTGATTGATCATTTGCTCAAAACTGAGCGTTTTTTCCTTCAACAATTTGAACATCGGATCTTCATTTCCAGGATAATGAACCATCTCTTTGTTTTGAATTTTCGCGACAGCTTTAATAGTCTCTATTTCACTTTCTGTAAATGGTTCATTCTTAAAAATTGCTAGTGGCATGACAATGTTTGAATTATGATTGTTTTTACTCCTCAAATCCCTCCCATTTATAATTACAAAGTAGTTTGTGACTTCTTCTTGCGGGACACCACGATCCAACAATACCTTAATGCCTGTATTGACTATTTTCAACAAGTCCACATTACCATGCATCATAAAACTTAGTTTACCATCAGTAGTCAATCGGTTGAGGTATGAACTGAATGCTTCGGTTGTATAGATATAATTCTCAGAAAGTGAATACATAGTGTTTTCTACAGCGTTTGTCATGACCATGGATAGATAAATGTTATTGTAATTGTCTTCACTGTTGTCAACGAAGTTTCTACCATCCTGAACATGTAGTTCTACTTCTGGCCGATTATAAATGTCACCGCTGTAATCCTTATAATAATTTGCTGCACTTATAGTTGAAGGATTGATTTCAATGGCATGGATTTCTTTACTTCCACCTAGAAGTGAAAATATAATGTCTTTTCCTCCACCTGAGCCAATTAGAAGAGTTTTATCATTGTTACCAAAGGTGAATGGAATGTAGTTTACATCATATTTCAGGTACTCCATTGAAGCAAGTTCGCCATTGAACTGCACAACGGGAGCCGTAGCACCTCCATCGGTTACTATTAATTTTTCTTTTTTATTGGAGGTCTCAATTACATCTGTTCTAGCGATGGAATCCCACTTTGAAAATGTTATATCGATATCACCTTCATTAGTCCCTTTAAGATAATTGTAAGTTGTATTCGGGCTAGAGTAATAAGAACCGAAGTTCTTTTCTATGTCCCGAATTAAGTCTCCTTGGATCAAAAGAACTAAAAGTACGGTGATTCCAAGAAGTGATAAAAAGATACGGACTCTTTTTTTATAATAGATATAGATTAAAACCGATGAAATCAAGGTGATCATGCAAATGACCAATACACTACCAATAAAACCCATCCGATTCATCAGTGCAATAAATCCAAGACTTCCAAGTCCAGAACCGACTAAATCCATCAAATACATGTTGTGACTGTTTTTACTGTTTTCCATGAATAAACATGAAATCAATATACCTCCGAAGAAAAAGGGAATCGCACCAACAATGGCATAGACTGTATAAACAGAGATGAAAGGCATGAAGTACATCACCATAATACCTATCAAAATGCTCAAAGGGATTCCGACACAACTGATCTGTAAGAGTGAATCGAGTTTAGCTTTTTCATTATTTTTGACAGTTTTATGTGTCCATATGCCTCCCAAACCACTTCCTAAAATTGAAAATGAAACCACTAGAAAAACCAAATTGAAATTTAGAATAACTGAAAAGAGCCGAGTTAACATTATTTCAAATAGGAATAATGAAAAACCAGTCAAGAACATGATTACCAATAAAACAGTTTGACTAAATCCATTGGTGCGAATATTAGAATTACTCATTGTTGCCTCCTTGTGTGTCTACCAACGTTGTGGCATATGCCTCAAGTCAAGTAGCATATCCGTCATTTTTTTTCTCTTTAAACTCAAAATATTGATCAATCCTATATTTATGACA
This sequence comes from Bacillota bacterium, assembly GCA_033549245.1. Taxonomy (GTDB): domain Bacteria; phylum Bacillota; class Clostridia; order Peptostreptococcales; family Acidaminobacteraceae; genus Fusibacter_D. The sequence goes on from JAWSUW010000143.1 coordinate 3,041, forward strand.
TACGCATCATTCTAATTAAGCAAGTTAGATGCCAATCATATAGTCAATACAGACCGTTTGCAAATCGCGTTTTTCTTGGCATGCTTTATGCATATCTACATATATAGAACAAGATAAAAAAAATGAATGGAGAATCAATAATGAAAAATGATACCTTGACTCATATAAGCAAATATTGCATCATGATATTTTTACCAATCACTATATTTTTAATAGTGGTTCAAACTTTTGCTTTCAATGTGGAATATTACATGAGCAAATTTGAGGAATATAACATTACAGAAGTAACAAAAATAGAAGAGGCAAGCTTAAAAAGTATAACATTGAATATGGTGGATTATCTTAAATCCGACCGGGATAATCTAGACATGCTTTCTTCAATCGATGGAAGAATGCAAGAAGTGTTTGGTGAGCGTGAAAAGAAACATATGCAAGATGTAAAAGAACTTTTCAATATTGGCATAGTCATAAGAAATCTATGTGTAATAATGTCCTTGGCATCATTGATTTATTTGTTAGTTAAGAAAAAACATGATGTGATCTTTAAAGCCATTTTTAAATCAAGCATAGTTTCACTTGGTATGATTTCAGTTGTATTGGTTTTCGTGAAAATAGACTTCTTCAAGTATTTCACTTATTTTCATGAGATTTTCTTTACTAACGACTTGTGGCTGCTAGATCCAAAAACAGATGTACTGATCCAGATGCTTCCTCTCAATTTTTTTATTTCCATTTCTACAAGTATTGTGATGTGGTTTAGTGCAATTATACTATTTACAACTGGTCTGTCATTTTACAAAGTGAAAAAAGAAAAAACAAAAACATCTTGACATATACCCCCTGGGGGTATATTATGGAATTAAGAAATCCAAAGGAGTTGATCTCAATGAAAGCAAAGAACGAAGTTTTGAATATTAATGGTATGACATGTTCTTCTTGTGCTCAAGCTGTAGAAAAAAGTGTATCGAAAGTAGAAGGAGTAATCAATGCTTCAGTAAATTTTGCAACAGAAAAATTAACTGTCGAATTTGATGATTCGATGACGAATATTGACAATATAAAAAAAGCTGTATCAAATGCAGGATATTCAGCAGAAGGCGAGAGTAACTTGAGGGAAATTATGATACCGATTTCTGGTATGACATGTTCCTCTTGTGCGGCAAACATTGAAAAGGCAGTAGGGAAATTGCAAGGTGTAGAAAAAGTAAGTGTGAATTTTGCTACTGAAAAAGCAATGGTGGTCTACGATACAAACATCACAAGAATTTCGGAAATTAAACAAAGCATCTCTAAAGCAGGATATAAGGCTCTTGAAATCGAAACCGGACAGCAGATAGACGAAGAGAAGAATCGGAGAGAAAAAGAAGTTAAAACGCTATGGAAGAAATTCATATTATCAGCAGTCTTCTCAGTACCACTATTATACGTTGCAATGGGACACTTAATGGGTATTCCACTGCCGAGTGTTATTGAACCAATGGTGAACCCTTTAAACTTTGCATTGATTCAGATGTTTTTAACTATTCCAATTGTTATTGCAGGTAATAAGTTCTACACTGTAGGTTTGAAAGCGCTTTATAGGAGAAGCCCAAATATGGATTCACTTATAGCTATTGGAACCGGTGCTGCAGTCATTTACGGATTCTATGCAGTTGTCCAGATATATAATGGAAATTACGAGTATGCAAAAGAATTGTATTTTGAAACTGCCGGTGTAATCATTACTTTGATTCTCTTAGGAAAGTATTTGGAGTCCGTCACTAAGGGTAAAACATCAGAAGCGATCAAGAAACTCATGGGACTTGCACCTAAAACCGCTACTGTAATTCATGGAGACCAGGAAGTGATCATACCAATTGAAGAAGTAGAAGTTGGTGATGTAATATTAGTAAAACCTGGTGAAAAAATACCTGTGGACGGAATCATAATAGAAGGATACACCTCAATTGATGAATCCATGCTGACAGGAGAAAGTATGCCTGTAGAGAAAACGATTGGTGACAAAGTCATAGGTGCAAGTATCAATAAAAATGGTTCCGTAAAATTCAAAGCTAACAAAGTAGGAAAAGACACCGCTTTAGCACAAATTATAAAGCTCGTCGAAGATGCGCAAGGTTCAAAAGCTCCAATTGCAAAACTTGCTGATGTTATTTCGGGTTATTTCGTTCCCGTGGTCATAGTGATTGCAATTTTAGCAGGACTTGCCTGGTTCATATCAGGTCAATCGGTCATATTTTCACTCACAATTTTCATCGCGATCTTAGTTATAGCATGTCCATGTGCTTTAGGTCTTGCAACACCGACTGCAATCATGGTTGGAACCGGAAAAGGTGCTGAATATGGCGTTTTGATTAAAGGTGGTGGACCACTGGAAACTGCTCATAAGATCAAAACTGTGGTATTTGATAAAACTGGCACTATCACTGAAGGAAAACCAAAGGTTACGGACGTTGTTACCAGCGGAAATATTAGTGAAGATAGATTGTTACAATTGGCAGCGTCCGCTGAAAAAGGCTCTGAACATCCACTTGGGGAAGCTATCGTTAAAGAATCTGAGAAAAAGAATGTTGAAATTTTAAAAGTGAGCAAATTTAATGCTATTCCAGGCTTTGGCATTGAGGTGGAAATCGAGGGGAATCAAATCCTTTTAGGCAACAAGAAACTTATGGTAGAGAGAAACATTGAGATCACATTGCAAGAGGAATCCGATGCTTTAGCAAATGAAGGCAAGACGCCTATGTTCATTGCAATCAACAATAATTTGGAAGGGATCATCGCAGTAGCTGATGTCACCAAAGAAAGCAGTGCCCTCGCAATTAAAAAGTTACATGAAATGGGCATAAAAGTCGCTATGATTACTGGAGACAATAAAAGAACCGCTGAAGCCATCGCAAAACAAGTTGGAATAGATATCATCTTGGCTGAGGTTCTTCCTCAAGATAAAGCCAATGAAGTCAAAAAACTCCAGAGCAATGGAAATGTGGTCGCTATGGTTGGAGACGGCATCAATGACGCACCAGCTTTAGCTCAAGCAGACGTTGGAATGGCAATTGGTTCAGGAACGGATGTTGCAATGGAATCGGCAGATATAGTATTGATGAAGAGTGATTTGTTGGATGTTGTGACAGCAATCCAATTGAGCAAAAAGACCATAAGAAATATCAAACAAAACCTATTTTGGGCATTTGCATACAATACAGCTGGAATTCCAGTGGCAGCAGGATTGCTCTATATATTTGGAGGACCGAGATTGAACCCTATGATCGCAGCTGGTGCCATGGCATTCAGTTCTGTTTCAGTACTGCTGAACGCGCTCAGACTAAAAAAATTCAAACCTGCCATTAAAGGTTAATTATAATTAAATTGAAAGTGAGGGAATAAAATGAAAAAAATTATTGCAATTGAAGGAATGAGTTGTGGGCACTGTGCAGGTAGGGTAACTGACGCATTAGGAAAAATCAACAGTGTTGAGAACGTTAATGTCAATCTGGTTGAAAAAATTGCAATTGTCGACTTATCTCAAGATGTGGAAGACATCCAGTTAAAAGAAGCAGTACAAGATGTTGGGTATGTTGTAACTGAAATTCAAAGTATTTGATCACCAAAAAACCTCATCAAGCGGATGGATGAGGTTTTTTTATTCTAAATTAACTCAATTAAAATAGTCCACGAGCTGAGGATAAAGTTCATTAGAGATTATGCTATACGAGCCTTCAGGTTCTGATTGTAGTACTGGTGTACCGTCGCCGAGCTTATATGCATAATAATCGTGAGTTTCGTCAACTTCAGGATAAATTACACGAACTCGGTAGTAATCACTGAGTTCAGCGATATCAGTGCCCTCAAAACGAGCAGATTTTATCATGGAATCAAACAATATGGCTTTTGCAAAATCTGGATCTCTTAGCACCACTTCAGAAATGACTTCACCACCAAGTCCCATTTCAGCGATGCTATACTTTGCGAGGGGAATTCTAGATGCTGTAAGATCAATCAAATCTTGCAGCTTTTCTGGGCTTACGCCATAATAGCTTTTTACGTCAGCACCTAATATTTGCTCGGTCCAATTAAGACTATAGTGAAGTGTGGTATCATGCTCATAAGAATTTTTTGAAGTGATTAATATATCTTTTAAATTTTCAATGGATGCAAAGAGTAGAATTGCAGTTCTTTGGAGCTCAGTATCATCATAACCCGCATCCTCAGTGTCAACAAGGATCCATTCCAGACTGCGTTCCTCGCCGCTAGTATGGAGCATGATACTGTCGTGCTCAAGTCCTTCTGGAAGTGGCATCATGCTAAGAAGTTTGCTTACTGCAGAATTGTCTCCAACAAAAGGCGTGCGCGCATTCCATATATCGGTGGTTGAAGTTACTTCTGGCAAATTGTCAGTGTTGACTGGGTTTGAGATCAGACCAATTCCAATGATAATGACAGCAATCGTCGCTAAAGTAAGCGCCCAAAACTTTGGAGATTTGTACTGAAATACGTTTTTAAACAACATGGTAAAACCTCCTTAAAAAGCTGTATACTTTCAAATAGTCTATCGTGATTAGTCTGATAAATCAATAACATTACATTTGTCATGCTCATTTCATGAGTCATGTAACTGGTTTGTGCATGAAAACATGATAACATTAAGTTAAGATTTGATGAAAGAGGTGACTATAATGAAAAATAGTATGATTGGACTTATATTGGTGAGTGTTGGTGTGTTGATGCTTCTTGGGAACCTAGGCGTACTTGGTGGTGAATTTTTGCTCCTCGCTATAGGAGCAGCATTTCTAATTTTTTACGGAATATCCGGAAGAGAACCAGAAAGTCGGAAGGTAGGACTTTTGATTCCAGGAATGATCATTATTGCCGTGGGAGTATTTGCACAATTTGAATCCCAACTAGAAAATGCGCCATATATGTTCTTTGTGTTTCTTGGATTGGCATTCCTAGGTGTTTATTTGATCCATACCCGAAACATTGATGGCGGAAAATGGCCACTGTTCCCTGCGCTTGGATTGTTTGGATTTGCTACATTTGTATTTGCCGCAACCAATTTCAATATTGCATTCCTTGGAACAATCATGAATAACTTGGTACCTGCAGGAGCCATATTAGTTGGTTTGGTGCTGTTGGTTAAGACAAGAAAAAGAGTATGACAGTGTTTAGCAATTAAAAAAACAGTATTTTCAGCATGTTATAAATGTTGAAAATACAGCATTTTTTTGCGTCTTAAAAACAGATCATTTACTCACTATGATTATTATTAATCGTCTCCACAATTATTAATGTGCATATTGTTACAATTGCACGTATATTTACATGTAATACAACATGTAAATATACATGATTATATGATATGATAAAGTCAAAGGCGGTGATTGTATGTACATGAAATCAGACCTAAAAAGTACACTGGAGCATATCATTTCAGTTTCTGAATTAGGAAGAGGACAAGCTTCAAAAATTGTTCAGACTGTTGAGGAAAGTAAAGAACCTTATATAGTAATGAAAAACAATAAACCTCAAGTTATGATCATATCCATTGATGAGTATCTCGAACTACAAGATATTAAAGAAAATTTTGAACTTCTAAAATTAGCATCAAAACGCGTATCTGAATCTCGAGAAGATTCTTATATCAGCTTTGAAGATGTCATGAAGGATTTTGATATAGAAGATATTGAAGACTGAATAAGTGACATAATAACGAAAAGGAGCTGAATCAGCCCCATTTTTCAATTCACCCACAGGGAAGATTTGTGCCCGCTGAATATTGTCAAGTCTGTAATCCTTGAAAAAACAAAAAACGAGTGCCTCATTTAAATTATGAAGCGCTCGTTTTCAATTGAATTAGAAAGATGGCGGGGTCATTGCCCAGATGGAAATACATTCGCCTTTTCCTGCATTATCATAGCGGTGGGGAATCGTGCTGTCAAATGAGATGCTATCGCCTTCTTCCAGTATGTATTCTTCTTCGCCAAGTTGAATTTTCATTCGCCCCTTCATCACATAGCCACATTCTTCCCCTTCATGGGTCACAAGTCCGCTAGAAGAAATATCATCTTCTTTTATTGTTATTTTTAGGAATTCAATAATTCTATTTTGATCGGGAACCAACATTTCATAAAGTCTGGTCGATTTTCCTAGTAGAATGGTCTTTCGCTCATCTTTTCTGACTACAGGATTCTTTTGATAATTGGTCTCCTCATCAAAAA
>JAWSUW010000144.1:0-9232 GCA_033549245.1 Bacillota bacterium
TAAGTGATGCTGTAACAGCGTATTGATGATGCTCAAATTATGAAACTGGTGATGCTTTCAGAGCGAAATATTCATTCGGCATTCCTTCAACCATAAATCGATTGCTCACAGAGATGAACAGACCAAAATAATGAGGAAACAATACGAGTGGAATAAGATTTTTCGATACAGAAGTAACGGTGGACCAAGAAAAGATTATTGACTTTGGTGCTATAAGTGACAAAGGTGAAAAGCTACATACAGGAAGAGTCGATCTCTTTAGTGCATTTATAAAAGAGACTTCTTTTTTTACGGCCATAGTCACTAGGCAACTTGGAAACAATTTTAAGTTATGAAAAAAAGCAACTCAAAAAACCTCACACAAATGTCTGGGTTAAAGACTGATGTGTGAGGTTTTTCATTAATTAAATGAAGACCTGTTTACTTTTTCAAGCCGTACAGAAGTATTTTATAGTGGTCCAGAACCTGCTCTTTTAAATTGAAATCGGGATAACGGACACACCATTCAAAAGTAATGCCTCTCGTGGCTAGAATCAAGTGTTTTGCTAGAGAATCAACAGGTATGTCATCTCTGAGCTCTTTCTGATTGACTCCTCTTTCCAAGACTTCACTGAACAATTTGTAGAGTTCTCTGTTATAGCTCATCGCAGATGTTGAATCAATGGTTTTTGTTAAGTGAGCTTTATAAAGGACCCTCATATTGTCGACTCCTATATTAAACTCTATAAAATCAGAGATCTTTTCTGCCAATAAAGCAAGAATCTCAAGGACGGAGTTGTGGTCAGAAACTGTTGCCAAAAATGATTTATAATCCATATCTGCTATCTCTGTGTAATCATTGATCAAAGCAACTACTAGGGCATCCTTGGATTCAAAGTGTAAGTAAAAGGCACCTTTGGATACACCTGCTGCTTTTACGATAGAATCAACACTTACTTGTTCTATACCGAGTTCTTTAAATAATTCTCTAGCAACTTCTGTGATATTTTTTTTTGTTTCAATCGCATTTTGTGTTCTTGTGTTCTTGTTTTCTTTTATCAAATCTTTATCTCCTTTAATTGACATAAAATCATATAACATGATATAATGACTGCGGTATGTGACTGCGGTCATAATTCTTGATAAGTTAATTATATCACATTAATTGGAGGTGTTAAAGAGGGGAAACTAGCAGATATTGAGATGGTATTCCTGAAGTATCTAGAAAAAAGTACATAACCCCAAAATTATTCCAATAAGGAGAAAAAAATCATGGAAAAACAAGCTAGGAATTTCAAGAAAGCAATTGCAATATTTACAGTTCTTTGCGTGATGTTCACCCTAGTGCCTATGAATGTGTTTGCAGCAGATACAACGACCACAAAATTCGCATCAGATATATCAGGACACTGGGCAAAAGACACCATCCAAAGATGGATGGATCAGGGTTCGATCAAAGGATACGAAGATGGTACTTTCAGACCGGATAACAACATTTCTAGAGCAGAGTTCATGTCTTTAGTAAATGAAATATTTAACTACGAAGCAGTAGGCACAAATGCCTTCAGCGATGTGAAATCAACAGACTGGTTTGCAGGGGCAGTGGCAAAGGCCTCCGCTGCAGGATACATAACAGGATATCCGGATGGGACTATGAAACCCGGAAATCCCATCACAAGGGAAGAAGCCGCATCTATCATTGCTATAATCAAAAAACTGCCAGCCAACCCAGATGCATCCCAAGAGTTCCTTGATGCAGGGAGCTTGGATTGGAGTAAGGGAGCAGTTGGTGCAGCCTATGCTGCGGGAATCATGAACGGATACCAGGACCAAACATTCCGAGGACAAATGAACATCAAACGTGGTGAAGCCGTGGTCGCGCTGGACAAAGCGATGCACTATGCCACAAACGACCTGGAATATACAAAGGCAGGGACCTATGGTCCGAGTTCCGGCGTAATGCAAGTTGCTGGAAACGTCTCGGTTTTTGAGCATGGAACGACACTTCAGAACATGGTAATCGCAGGCAATCTCATCATTGACAAGAACGTTGGAGAGGGAAATGTATCCTTGAAAAATGTAACAGTGAAGGGAGAAACGCTGATTTATGGAGGCGGTGAAAACAGTGTGATCGTCATCGACTCCAGCCTTGGAAAAGTAACGGTTTATAAGGAAAACGGTAAAATCAGAATATTAATTTCGGGAAGCACCACCATCCAATCGGTGACAGCAAATTCTGGGGTGAAACTGGAAGAAGAGGCTTTGACCCCGGGTAATGAGGGATTCAATGAAATTGTTATGGATGCTGAAGACGGAGACGTGATCCTTCTGATCGGTACTTTCGATGAGATTGAAATCAATTCCCCAGGTCTGGAAATCCAGATGCCGAAAGAAACTGTTGTCAATACACTGATATTAAATGAAAAAGCTAGCATCACAGGCGTGGGAATCGTTAAAAATGCAGATGTAAACGTAAGTGGTATCACCTTCGAAACTCCACCAGCAAAAATGAACGTGGCATCAGGCATGGCAGCACCGAAAATTTTGGGTAGTCTGTCAACAACCAGTAATGGAAGCACTGGGGGATCTAGTGAAAGTATATCAGTTAGTGCTATTACTGTTACAGGGGCATCAAATTCAACAACAGTGGTTAATGGCGAAACATTACAAATGAGTGCAGCCGTAACACCAATAAATGCAACAAACAAAACAATAGCATGGTCGGTAGCAAATGGATCTGGTTCAGCAACAATTGATTCTACGACTGGACTGCTGATGGCAACTGGAATAGGTGCAGTAACAGTCACAGCTACTAATGTGGCATCTGGCACAACTGGAACTAAGGTTATTACAGTGACCGCATCAATAGATGACAACCTTGGAGCAGCCAAAGACGCTGAAGCGTTGTTGACAGCAGCTGATTACGTAGATTATAGTGCGGTAACAGCGGCACTGGCCTTGGCGGAAACAAATGATGCCGAGAAGATCGCTAAAACAGCGGCAATTAATGATGCCATTGCAGGATTGGTAACTGTGACAGATGCGATAGATGCAGATTTACAGGCAGCCAAAGACGCGGAAGCGCTATTGTCAGCAGCTGATTACGTAGATTATAGTGCTGTAACAGCAGCACTCGCAATGTCAGAAACAAATGATGCCGAGAAGATAACTAAAACAGCGGCGATTAATGATGCTATAGCAGGATTGGCAACTGTGACAGATGCGATAGCCGCAGATTTACAGGCAGCCAAAGACGCGGAAGCGCTATTGTCAGCAGCTGATTACGTAGATTATAGTGCTGTAACAGCAGCACTCGCAATGTCAGAAACAAATGATGCCGAGAAAATCGCTAAAACAGGGGTAATTAATGATGCTATCGCAGGATTGGTAACTGTGATCGATGCAGATCTACAGGCAGCCAAAGATGCTGAAGCATTATTGACAGCAGCTGATTACGTAGATTATAGTGCGGTAACAACAGCACTGGCCTTGACGGAAACAAATGATGCCGAGAAGATAGCAAAAACAGCGGCAATTAATGATGCTATCGCAGGATTGGTAACTGTGACAGATGCGATAGCAGCAGATTTACAGGAAGCCAAAGACTCAGAAGCGTTATTGACAGCAGCTGATTACGTAGATTATAGTGCGGTAACAGCAGCGCTAGCCCTGGCAGAATCAAATGATGCCGAGAAGATAGCAAAAACAGCGGCAATTAATGATGCCATAGCCGGATTGGTAACTGTGATCGATGCAGATCTACAGGCAGTCAAAGACGCTGAAGCGTTGTTGACTGCAGCTGATTACGTAGATTATAGTGTGGTAACAGCAGCACTGGCGCTTGCAGAAACAAATGATGCAGAAAAAATAGCTAAAACAATAGCAATTAGTGATGCAATCTCAGGACTGGAAATCATTATCCTAGTATCCACCGCTGAAGACTTGAATAATGTAAGGAATAACCTGGATGGCTATTATAAACAAACAGCAGACATAGATTTGCAGGATATCCCTTGGACCAAAATAGGAGAGTATTCTAATAATTTTAGGGGCAGTTATAATGGAAATGGGTTTAAAATTTCAAATCTAAGTATTGCTATTGATGACCATAATGTGGGGTTATTTGGTACCGTTAGCGGAAGTATAGAAAATGTAACAATAGAAAACGCTTCAATTTCAGCTGCTTCAAGGGTAGGTGCATTAGTAGGACGTCTAATGCCTAGTGGTATTATTAAGAATTCTCATCTTACAGGAACTGGGAGTATAGACGGAGGTTTAGGTTCTATGTCAATAGGAGGCCTAGTTGGGGAGAATTATGGTACAATTGAAAATTCATCTGTAATTGGAAACACTACGGTAGTAGGAACTGAATCTGCAGGTGGTTTAGTTGGACGAAATGGTGGCACAATCATAAGAAGCTTTGCCACCGTAGAAGTACAAGGTACTTATGGTATTGGGGGATTAGCAGGACTGAACTATGCAATTGCATCAGGAACCCAATACGGAGAAATAATTCAGTCTTATGCCGCTGGAGATGTTACTGCCACTCAATACTGGGCAGGAGGATTGGTTGGAGACAATAGGTATAGTGGATGTCTCGTAAGCGAATCTTACGCTACAGGAACAGTAGTAGGCGCTAGCAGTGGCGGTTTAATGGCATTGCTTGAAGATGGTACTGTAGAAAATAGTTATTACGACCAGATTACAACCCAGCAAAGTGATACTGGAAAGGGAATACCAAAATCAACTACAGAGATGATGCAACAAGAAACTTTTATCAACTGGGATTTTATAAATACTTGGATCATTAATCAAGGAGTGACTTATCCAACCTTTAGATGAGATATAAGAAACGCCATTTGCGTACCTGGTATGCAAATGGCGTTTTGTTTAAGTGGCTATTCAACGTACCACGAAGCGCTCTGGCATTACCGCTGCAACTTTGAAAATAGCATAGTACTAGCAATGTCCTGACCACTTCATTGCCTTGACTAACGTTCACAGCTAAATTAGTACAGAATGCCTCCGGCATTCCTTCAACCATAAATCAAATTCTCATAGTGTCAATCTCTTATATAACGACCAGGAGGCTTACCAGGTACTGGTATGGCGGAAACAGCAATAACTCAGCAGCAGCTCGATATAAGAAAATCCATTAATGAATATGAAGAAAATACACCGATGAAAACAACGAAAATACATTAATGGTCATTGAAAATGATATAGAAAGGATTATAATGATATAAAGGGGGTGAATAGATTGAATGAAAAAAAATATTTTAGGAGATTGTTAGATGATAAGCTAGATGTTTATATTCAGACATTTGGCGCAGTCTTGCTTGAAGGACCAAAATGGTGTGGAAAAACGACAACAGCTAGTAAGCATTCTCGAAGCATATTGAAAATGCAAGATCCAAGGCAATTCAAAAACAATATATTGATTGCGGAAACGGCTCCAGATTTATTGCTTGAAGGTGAAAAGCCACGGCTTATTGATGAATGGCAAGTTGCACCCAATTTATGGGATAGTGTGAGAGTTTATGTAGATGAAATTGGTGAAAGTGGTCAATTCATTTTAACAGGATCAGCGACGCCATTAATTGAAAAAACTATGCATTCTGGAACAGGACGAATCGCTCGAATTATGATGCGACCAATGAGTTTATTTGAATCTTTAGATTCATCTGGATTAATTTCACTTAAAGAATTGTTTGATGGTGTTAATTTCAAAAGTTGTAAATCAAACTTAGGAATTAAAGAGATTGCAAATTTGATTTGTAGAGGTGGATGGCCACAATCCATAGGTAGAGATATGGAATCTTCTATGCTGATCGCAGAACAATATGTGAAATCCGTGTATGAAACAGATATAAATCAACTGGATGGCACATTGAAGGATCCAAAGAGGGTACAATTATTTTTGAAATCTTACGCAAGAAATCTACAAACATTAACTAAAAACACTGTGTTGTTGGAGGATATGAAATCGAACGATATCAGTTTGACAGAAACGACTTTTTACTCTTATTTAAATGCCTTATCAAGACTGTTTATAATAGAAGAAACTCCTGCATGGGCACCGAATATCAGGTCAAAAACTGCAATTCGAACATCCAACAAAAAGGGATTTGTAGATCCTTCTATTGCAACTGCTGTACTTAGTCAATCTCCAGATTCTTTGTTAAAAGATTTTGAACTCTTTGGTTTTTTGTTTGAAGCATTATGTATTAGAGATCTACGTATTTATGCTGATCAAATAAATGGAACGGTTTATCATTACAGAGATGATCACGGGTTGGAATGTGATGCTGTTATCCGGCTTAATAATGGCGAATATGCCCTAATTGAGATTAAGTTAGGAGGGAAATCGGAGGAAATTGCAGCTAAAAATCTAATGAAACTAGAAGAATTGTTGGTAGCTAAAAAACATCCTATTCCAAATTTTAAAATGATATTGACTGGTGGGGAATTCGCATATGTGAGACCTGATGGCATTTTCGTCGTTCCTATTGGCTGCTTGAAGGATTAACTCAATCATGTGTACCAGCTACTAGCCTGAGTGCTGGGTAGCACAGTGGAAATCGCAAATAAAGGAGCATGAAAGTGGCAGTTAAAAAAACAATGAAACAGGGCGTCATTTTTGAGCCGCAAATACCAGAGAGTTTGGAGCCCATAAAAGATTTGTCCTCATTGCTTGAAGATGAGGTTCTTGTAGAATCTACTTTAGTAGAAGATAGGGTGATTGATTCTACAACCGCCCATAATACTTGTTTTAGGCAAGTTGTGTTTAGAAACGTGACCTTTAGAAATGTTGATTTTGAGAGAATGGATCTTCAGCATGTCCGTTTTGAAAATTGTGACCTGTCCAATTCACATATGACTTACTTGCTGGCACACAATGTTGTTTTTGATCACTGTAAGATGATGGGCGTCGACATGAATGATGGAACTTTTAGTAATGTGCGCTTTATAACATGTACTGCAAAATATGCCAATTTCAGATATAGTGAATTTAAAAATGTTGCTTTTGAACAGACCATTATGAATTTGTCGGAGTTTCAAAGTGCGAAACTCGTTGGTGTAACATTTGAGTCGTGTAATCTGAGAGAAAGTCAAATGTCAGGTGTGAGACTTAAGGGCATTGACCTTACAACCTGCGATATAGAAGGTATTGGCCTTGGGCTGGATGAAGTTTCAGGTGCTGTGGTAACATCACTTCAAGCAGTATCGTTGGCACATTTGATGGGTGTTAAAGTGAAGGAATGAGGAAAGATTAGGCGTACCGGGTACCGGTACGGCAGAAACGGCGGAACCATTTTGAACTGTCTAGTGTTTTAAATGGTTTTAGACGATGAAAAAGATGATTGAATGAACATGGTACCAGGTTACTATGCGCCGGTTCCGGCAACAACTCATTTTTTCCAACCCCCTGACAACCCCATTGCCTAAACTAACGATCAAAGTCAGATTAGCACAGAATGCCTCCGGCATTCCTTCAACTATAAATCAATTGTGCACAAAGGCGAAAAGCTACATACATAAAGAGTCAATCTCTTATATAACGACGAAAGGACTATGCTATGAAAAAAGTATTACTAGGTTTGGTTTTTATATTATGTTTTTCACTGACAGCATCATTTGCAGCACCTTCGAATTGGGCAGAAGCTGATGTCAAGCTGGCTCAGGAGCTGAATTTATCAACAGACAAATTGATGACTGACTATCAGAAAAACATCACAAGAGAAGAATTCTCAGAGATTTTGAAAGCCTACAATTTAGGAATCGTAAGCGGAATGGGTGGTGGGTTGTTTGCTCCGAATGATACGATTACTAGAGAACAAATAGCAGTTATGTATTATCGCACATTGCAGACGATTGATCCGAATTTAGTGTTAGAGATTTACCCTGTTGGATTTGATGATAAAATAGAAATCAGCAATTGGGCATATGATGCTGTAGGATTTATGAACGCTAAGGAAATCCTAGGTGGAGTAGGAGACAACAAAGTCGATCCAAAGGGTACAGCGACGAGAGAGCAGGCCATTGCACTCACAGTTAGAACTTACAATAAGTTTTTTACCGGGTATACTGAAGCCGCTCAAGTTGAAAAGTTAACATCTGAGCAAATCGGGTTGTTGGTACAAAGTGTTGTAAAGATTCATGTGGAGAACCATGACGGCTCGTCGAGTACTGGCAGTGGATTCTTCTATGGAAAAGGAAAGATTGCTACAAATTTTCACGTTATTGAAAATGCAAGAGAGATCCTCATCGAGTACGAAGATGGAACCTATTATGACGGAGATATTTTTGTCACTGGATACAATACTGAATTCGAACTGGATTTGGCAACTCTATCAGTTGCGGATTTAAGTACGCCTTATTTAGAACTAGATCATCTTTCCAAACTCGTAAGAGGTCAAAACATTTATACGATCGGCAGTCCACATGGACTAAAAAATTCACTCTCAAATGGTTTAATCAGTGCTGTAAGGGAGCATGAAATTCAGATTACGGCTCCAATCAGCCCAGGAAGCAGTGGTGGCGTACTTTTAAATGAGTATGGGAAAGTTGTAGGAATTACCACATGGGTTTATTTTGAAGGAGAAAATTTAGGCTTTGCTATACCGATTAACAAATTGGTGAGTTTAGATCAAACAAAACGACTCACCCTTGAGGCGTTTTATAGTCAATTGAATCAAAAACCTGCAATGCCTTCGTATGCATATGCTGAGATTGGTTCAAGTTCAGCTTATTTGCAGTGGGAGAACACAGGAGCTGATTATTATTTGGTTTATGAATCGGAAAATGGTGGGGAGTTCTACGAAATTGTGGATGCACAAGGTTATAACGAGTGGCTTTGGGATGAAGGATATAGTTTAGAAATCACTGGTCACTCAAATGAGTTTGATGTGATCTATGCTGTTGCCTCAGTGAAAAATGGTGTGCAATCTGATTTTGTATATTCAAGTCCGATCAGTTTTAATGCACCACTTATGCCATCATATGTAGTTGCACTTGAAGTTGATTCAAGTACGGCTATATTGCAGTGGGAAGACACTGGTGCTGATTATTACCTGGTTTATGAATCAGTGAATGGCGGCGAGTTTCAAGAGATAATCGATTCATATGGTTACAATGAATGGTACTGGTATGAAGATTATAGCATAGAGATTTCTGGCTATTTAAAGGTGTTGATTGTCAACCTGAACTTTGCATAAAAGTTACACTAAACACTTTTTGAAGCTGAAAAACG
>JAWSUW010000145.1:0-9080 GCA_033549245.1 Bacillota bacterium
TGAGACGATTACAGATAGTCATAGAAATTTTATAGGACTATTGAAGCAGAAGCTGACGGTTGCATTTTACAAAAGTATCCTTATAACGGATTTATTGAGCACTGTCACGAACAGTCTGGCCAATCTTGCTGAAGCGAAAGATCCTGAAACAGGACAACACCTCAAGAGGATGTCTTTATATAGCCAAGTGATTGCTTCAGAGTTAAGACATATAGATAAATATAAAACAGTAGTTAATGATGAATATGTTACAAATATTGGTTATGCGGCACCGATGCATGACATTGGTAAAGTGGCTATCAAAGATGATATTTTATTAAAACCTGGGAAGCTGACGGAAGATGAGTTTACTATCATGAAAACCCACTCAGAAGCTGGTGGTCATGTTTTGGACGCTATTGACCTGGATTTGACAAGGTTCGATATCACTTACTTTAAAATGGCATCTGATATTGCCTGGGGTCATCATGAGAAATATGATGGAACTGGATATCCCAAGGGTCTTAAAAAAGAGGATATCCCACTATCGGCAAGAATTTGTGCGATTGCAGATGTATTTGATGCATTATCAACTAAACGGCCTTATAAAGAACCTTTTGAGCTTGATAAATGCTATGAAATCCTAAAGGAGGGCTCAGGTAAGCACTTTGATCCAGAACTGTTAGAAGTTTTCTTTGATAAAAGAAATGAGATCGAGAAAATATTCAATCATAATCGAGAATAAATGATTACAGTAAAAAACAGAACCCTAGTCATGGTTCTGTTTTTTGTTGCGAATAAGATTATACCAAGTGTGAATTATCTTACATAACCTTCAAATCTTTTGTGATAGAATAAGTAAAATAGTGATTTGGTTCAACTAAAAACAAGTAGGATGTGGATAGGATGAGATATTTAAGAAAACATATGAAATTTATTGTATTTGTTGGCATAATTTTACTGTTGACGCTGAGTCCAATCAGGAATAATCTGTCACAAATGAATATACCAGAGAAGATTAAGGCTTTTGCGGGAAATCCGATTGCACCTTTCATTTATATAGGGTTCTATATCTTAGGTGTCATTTTTGCCTTTCCTGGGTTACCTTTGACTGTGCTCTCTGGAGCGATGTTCGGTTTTGGAGTAGGAACACTTGTAACGGTAATTGGATCAAATCTAGGCATTCAAATTACATTTTTGATATCTCGATATTTTGGGGGCGAACTTATGCCGTTTATTATTCGTAGATATCCATATTTTAAAGAGATGGATCAAAGATTAAACCGCAATGGTTTTAGGGTGATGGTCACTTTGAGATTACTTCCCATCATACCGTTTAATGCCATCAATTATCTGTCGGGTCTCACAAGTGTGGCGTATAAGGATTACACAATGGGCAATCTGATTGGCATGTTACCGGCATCTATGCTTTATGTCTATTTCGGTGCAACTGCGATGGAGAGTCAAGGAAATCCCTTTGGGTTGATATTGTCAATTATAATGATATTGATTTTTACTGGAGTAAGTACTGTAATTAAAAAGAAACAAAGTAAAAAAGCATGACTCAAGGTACCACGTATCACTCCTGAGGTAACGGTGGTTACTGGAAGTATATTATAACCCATGCAATCAATGAAAGGAGTACACAATGAGAATTTTACAAGAAAAATTGAAAATGGAAGTAACTTCATTAAAACATGCGAAAGAGATCGAAAATAATGGTGAATATGATTTTTTGATTATAGGATCTGGGAGCGCAGCCTTTGCGTCAGCTATTAAAGCAAAGGAATATGGAGCAAAAGTTGGAATGATAGAAAGTGGAACTGTAGGAGGAACCTGTGTGAACTTTGGATGTGTTCCATCCAAAACATTGCTGAAAGCGGGAGAAATCAATTCTTTGGCAAAGGAAAATCCATACTATGGTTTGAGAACATCAACCCAGAAAGCTGATTTACCATTATTAGTCAGCCAAAAAGATGCGTTAGTTAATGAATTAAGACAAAAGAAATACATTGACTTAATAGATGAATATGGCATAGAACTCATCCAAGGAGAGGCTACCTTTATTAATGAAAATACGCTTGAGGTAAACGGAAAACAAATCTCTGCCAATCGATTCTTAATAGCAACAGGTGCGTCTCCAGTTGTGCCACCAATTGAAGGACTGGATAAAATAGAATATTTGACAAGCACCTCGTTGCTTAATCTCAAAGAAATCCCTGAAAGACTTACAGTTATTGGATCCGGATTCATTGCATTGGAACTGGGTCAATTGTTTCATCACTTGGGTTCAAAGGTTACATTAGTACAGAGAAGTAAACGGTTGTTGAATAATTATGATCCCGAAATTTCCGTATCCATAGAACAGGCTATGTCTGAAAATGGGATTGCTTTTTTAAAAGGTGTACAATATGAACGTGTTGAACAACATGGTCAGATCATGAAAGTACATTTAGTGGTAAATGGTGATAAAAAAATTGTTGAGAGCGAACAAATACTTATTGCGACAGGCAGAAGACCCAATACAGATCGATTGAATTTAAATGTTGCTGGAGTTGAAACCGGTGCTCAAGGTGAAGTGAAGATTGATGAATATGCTCAAACCTCCAATGAAAAAATATATGCTGCTGGTGACGTTACAAATGGACCGCAATTCGTTTATGTTGCAGCATACGAAGGTGGCGTAGTGGCTGATAATGCCCTGGGTGAAATCAGGAAAAAACTCGATTTAACTGCTGTGCCGAATGTTATTTTTACCAATCCTTCTGTAGCATCAGTCGGGTTAACTGAAAAACAGGCGATCGAAGAAGGATACGAGGTTAAAACTTCTGTACTTCAAATGGATGCAGTCACAAGAGCCTTGGTTAACTTTGAGACAACTGGTGTCATTAAACTGGTTGCTGATACCAAATCATCAAAAATATTAGGGGTTCATATGGTAGCGGAAAATGCAGGTGAAGTGATTTATGCGGCAACACTTGCAGTGAAGTATGGATTGACAATTGAGGATTTAACCAATAGCATGGCACCTTATTTGACAATGGCTGAAGGTTTAAAATTAGCAGCTCTTACATTTGATAAAGATGTTTCAAAATTATCCTGTTGTGCAATCTAGGGTGTAGTAAAGATCTCATATGAAATGATCTAAACCGAAACTGTCGTTGTAATACGTTGACAAGTAAATTGCAATAGATTATTATAAGTATAGTCAAAATAACATAGTAAACCTATATGATTAATAAAATATTAAAAGGTGGTTAGAATGAATGAACAAGATAAATTAAAGCAATTAAAAATTTACTTGGAAAAATTGGACAGTTTGGTTATTGCATTTTCTGGTGGAGTCGATAGTACATTTCTATTGAAGGTTGCTAGCGAGGTACTTGGTGATCGAGTTGTCGCTGTGACAGCAAGATCTAGCACATATCCTGAACGCGAGTATTTGGAGTCGATATCATATGCAAAATCGTTCAATGTCAAACAAATTGTCATTGAATCTGAAGAATTGGAGATTGAGGGATTTGCGGAGAACCCCACAAATAGATGTTATCTATGTAAACAAGAACTTTTCACCAAAATTTGGGAGATAGCTGATTCATTGAAAATTAAAGCCGTAGCCGATGGCGCAAATATTGATGATTTAGGGGATTACAGACCTGGTATGATTGCAACAAAAGAATTAAATGTAATTAGTCCACTTAAGGAACTCAATTTTACCAAAGCCAATATACGAGAACTTTCACAAATGATGAATTTGCCAACTTGGAATAAACCGGCTTTTGCTTGTTTGTCATCAAGATTTCCATACGGCCAACTCATTACACTTGAGGCTCTTAAAAGAGTTGATTTGGCAGAACAATATTTACTTGATTTTGGATTTAAGCAAGTTCGCGTAAGAGACTATGGTGATTTAGCCAGGATAGAAGTGGGAACTGCGGAAAGGATCATGTTTAATTCTAAAGATGTGATGGATCAAGTTCATACAGCGCTTGTAGATTTAGGATATCGTTATGTGACTTTAGACTTAAAGGGTTATAGAACAGGGAGCATGAATGAAAGTGTGGTGAATTTGTATGAAATTTGAAACAAAAGTTATTCATGGTGGGATAGACGGTGACATAACAACAGGCGCTGTAAGTGTGCCAATACATCAAACATCCACATACAAATTTATAGGACTTGAGGAAAACAAGGGTTATGATTATTCAAGAGCTGGTAATCCAACTCGCTCTGCTGTTGAGAAATTAATTGCAGAGATGGAAGGTGGAAGCGACGGGTTTGCATTTGCATCGGGGATGGCAGCCATAACAGCGGTTCTCATGCTTTTTAAAAGTGGAGATAAAATATTGATTTCAGATAATATTTATGGTGGTACTTACCGCGTTTTAGACCAAATTTTCAATCATTTTGAGATTCATTATGAAATGGTAGACACCAACAATTTAAAAGAAATTGAAATCCTTCTAGGTCCAACTGTTAAAGCGATTATCGTAGAAACACCAACAAATCCGCTTCTTGGAATTACGGATATTGAAAAGCTGACTCAATTTGCTAAAGAGAATAATCTCTTAACGATTATTGACAACACTTTTATGACACCTTACCTGCAAAGACCACTAGAAATGGGGGCTGATATCGTGCTTCACAGCGGTACGAAATACCTTGGTGGACATAGTGATTTACTTGCTGGACTTGTTGTTGTTAAAGAACAGAAATTAGCTGACCAGCTATATCTTATTCAAAAATCAACGGGTGGCATATTGAGTCCAAACGATTCATGGTTGTTGATAAGGGGCATCAAAACATTGGCAGTACGAATGGATAGACATCAAGAAAACAGTGCTGGATTGGTAGAATTCTTACAAGCACATCCACTAGTAGAGAAAGTATATTACCCTGGTCTGACATCACATTCTGGACATGATATTCAAAAAAGACAAGCAAGAGGATTTGGAGCTATTATTTCTTTTGTCATCAATGAAAAAGTCGATATCAAAAAATTCGTTAAAGCTTTTGATATCATAACTTTTGGAGAAAGCCTTGGCGGTGTAGAGTCATTGTTGACTCATCCTGAAACCATGACTCATGGTGCAATTCCTTACGAACTTAGGGAAAAAATGGGAATTTCACGCAGTTTGTTTAGATTATCTGTTGGCATAGAAAACGTTGATGATCTAATCCTTGACATTAGAAATGCATTTGAGGCAGCATCTGGTCAACATAATTATGGTGTCTAGGTTCCGAATGTTAAAAATCAATCGATTGAAAATCTTATAATTGGGTAGAAAAAAATTATAGTAAGGATATAGTTTTATAATTCCGGGTCACGAGTGGGTCGTAACGGGTCCGAATAGACTTGTGGGCAAACATTACAATTCAGGTCCTATGGATAAATTTTGGTCATCCGATGCTCCTGAAGGGGAACTGCTCTATATGGTTCATGGCATAATTGATACATGGTCTGAAGAAAAAGCATTAATGTATTCAAAAAAAGGCTATGTTCATTATCATGAATTGATGTCGGTGGAACATCAAGGAGAACTTCATCCTTACAAAGTAGTTTGGTTGAAGCATACTGCAAGAACTTCCTTTACTTTTGATGGAGGACCAATGGCTGGAATGATGGATCCACATGCTGTGACTCCTGGAATTGATTATATGTTTATGCCAAATCATATGATGGAATATGATGGACAAGCTCATCATGATATGTAATTACTCAAATGCTGACTTGAATCATTGATTTGAGTCAGCTTTATTTTTGAAAGGAGTTTAATGAAATGTTACAATTAATAGTAATTTTATTGATGATTGTAGGACTAAATCTAGCCTTTCCAAAAAAGGTAAGTGCACACTGTGATACAATGGACGGCCCTACAGCAATTGATGGTGTGAAAGCACTTGAAACGAAAAACATCAACTATGCATTAAAATGGGTTATGCCTGAAAGCGAAGAAGAATTGACAAATATTTTTAAACTTAGCTTAAAGGTCCGACATTTGAACGATGATGCAAAGAAATTGGCAGATCGGTATTTTCTAGAAAATCTGGTTCGAATCCATCGAGCAGGTGAAGGTGCCTCATTTACTGGATTGAAACCAACTGGAGTTCCTATCGATGAAAAAGTGGCTGCTGCAGATAAATGCATTGAAACTGGTAATATAACTTTCTTAAAAGGACTTGTAGCACCGGAAGAAATGTCTGAACTTGAAAAAAGACTGCAGAGGGCACTAAGTTTGAAAGATTATGATTTAAATGATGTGCAAGCAGGCAGAGAATACATTAATGCTTATGTCAGTTTCTTTAAATTTGCCGAAGGGGAAGAACATGAACATCACGAACATCACGAACATCTATAATTTATTGGAGCCAACCCTAAAATCGGGTGACAGAGTACTTATGAAAAGGATTTATAGATTTCATTACGTGAAAAGACAGGATATCATCACATTTTATTCTAGGGAGTACAAGATGTTGATGATCAAAAGAGCAATTGGACTTCCTAAAGATTCAGTGATAATTCGTAATGATGGTGCCCTTTATATTAATGGTGAAAAGCTTCTGGAGGATTATGTTCATCCTTTAAACTGTCCAAGTAAGATTTTCTATGTTCCCAAACATCATTTTTTTTTACTAGGAGATAATCGAGTATATTCTTCAGATAGCAGAATCTGGGAACAACCCTTTATTGATGAAAAAGACATATTGGGAAAGGCAGTCTTTCTGGTTTATCCTTTCCGAAGGATGAGGACTGTGGGTAGTGGGTACCACGTACCAAGCGACGGTTAAGGCGGTAAAAGATCTCATGATTTTGTGAGATCTTTATTTTTTTTCAATTTGCAGAATATTCTTACAAAGCAAAATGTTATACTGGAAATGATGGATAGCAAATATAGACAGTCTAGTGTAAGGAGATGAAGCCATGTCAAAAGGTATAGAAAAAATCGATGTAGGTGGGGTGAACTGTTATTTACTCGAAGTAGATGATGGCTTTGTGCTAATTGATACTGGATTTCCCGCAAAGCGTATGTTTCTTGATGAAGTGTTGAAGAAAGCACTCAATAAGCCCGGAGAAGTACCTAAAAAGTTAAAGCTAATTATTTTAACTCATGGCGATTCAGATCATGCTGGGAATTGTAAGTTTCTAAGAGAAAATTATAGTGCGACAATTGCAATGCACTTTGAGGATTCGAGGATGGTTGAAGAAGGGGATATGACGTGGAATCGGAAGTCAAAACCTGATAGAATTTCATTTACTTTTAAATTGGCCACTCTTGCTTTTGGTAAGAATAGTGATTTTGAAACGTTTAAGCCCGATATTTACTTACAAGACGGACAAAGTCTCACAGAGCTTGGTTTATCTGCAAAGGTAATTCATCTTCCTGGTCACTCAAAAGGGTCTATTGGTGTACTGACAAACGAAGGGGATTTGTTTTGCGGTGACTTAATTTACAATTTCGCAGGTTTCAGTTATATCGATAATCTTGATGACTTCAACGAAAGTATCAATAAACTGAAAAAGTTGGATATCAATATCTTTTATCCTGGTCATGGAAAGCCATTTGCAATAGGTTGTTTTAATAGAAAATTTATGTAAAAATAGATCATGGATATTGCTTACCACCCTATCGATATCATTAGTTTAGCAGTCCTTATAGACACGAATCAAATTTCTCAGTTGAAGGGAGTTATGATGAAGCGTTTTTTATTTCTACCAATATTTTTTCTACTATTTGCACTAACAGGGTGTGATGCCTCAAGCACAGAATCTACTGTTCAAGCCTATGAAGCAACGATAGAATCATGTGATGAAGATGATACAACAGAAACTCAGGGACTAACAGTGGGGGAAAAACTGGAGGATTTTGAGTACCTATTTAATATCATTGCCAGCAACTATCCTTTCTTAGAGATGAATAAACGACAGCATGGAGTCAATTGGATTGCCAATAAGGACGATTATATTGAACGATTACAAGAGACTGAGGGTGATTTAAAATATTATATTGTACTCAATAACATTGTAAAGGATTTAAATTATGATCATACAAGTGTGTTTAATAACACGGGATATGCTAATGTGTTAAGAACATACAAGAATGTAATGCTTGAACCTTGGTTAGAGGTTCTTGAAGATCCTGTAGTTCAAAGCAGGTATTTGAATGCTGTGAAAGATGAAGACCAGGACAATGTGACTGAGGCACAAGAAAAATCCGGTGATTTAATTTTGGATAAATGGGATGAGACTTCTACGGCTTATATCAAAATCAGTAGTTTCAATCGCTTTAATATAGAAGAAGATTGGGGAAAAATGCAGCCGTTTATAAATGATTTGGATGACATTCATTCCTTGATAATCGATATTAGAGGGAATGGTGGAGGAGATACCACCTATTGGACTGATTACCTTGTTCCAGAGCTCATTAGTGAATCAAAAGAGAGTTCGAAGTATTTTTGTTTTAGAGGTGGAGAGTATTCAGAGCCTTTCATTATTTCCAGACTTGGTTATAAATACAGTGATATGGAAGTGATTGATGAGGCGTTTATTAAGGCCTTTTCCACAGGTTTACCAGCGGAGATTAAGACGGACTTCAAGTATTATATTACGGATACTATGTTAATAAACCCGATTGATGATGAGGGTTATCTTGGTGATATTTACCTACTGGTTGATCGTTATGTAAGTTCCTCTTCGCAAAGTTTCATGCAATTCATGAGTGACACCGATTTAGCTTATATCATTGGAGAACCAACGGCAGGGGAAGGTTCTGGCTTTGATCCTCTACTGTTAAGATTGCCAAATAGTGGCTATGTAATCCGGTTTCCAGGAGTTATGGTTCTTAATTCAGAGGGAGCAAATATAGAAGAGACTATCGTTAACCCGGATCTACTTGTGGACACTAATATAGCGCTTGAGAAGGCTATAGAACTTATAAAAATTAATAATGAGTAATTACATTCAGATGTAAACATTGTTCTTTGGAAGTGAAATAATTAGAATGGAGGTGAAGTTTTGATAGCTTTGTTAAATGTGGGTAGTTTAGGCTTAGGATTAGTAGCTTGGATACTACCAATTATAAGTTTGATCAAAAGAAAAAATA
>JAWSUW010000146.1:0-9052 GCA_033549245.1 Bacillota bacterium
AAATCACACAAAACCTTATTGGTATATGATTGACCAATCTGAAATAGCTGTTCTCTGAATATGCTTGATGTTTTTTCATATGTGAAAAGAGAAAGAGAATAGCAATCACATTTATACTTAGTCCTACAATCATCCATACCGATTCAAATGAAGGTGATAATATTCCAAACATTGAAATCCCCGCAATGGGAATCAAATCGGTAACATGGTGCAGACAACATAATATCATTGCTGTCCCAGAAGCCATCCCACTTGTTGCTGTGATCACTTTGTTGCTTTTTCTTTTTATGACTTGATTCATATACGCATGTAAGAAAATCTGATAAGCGAATCCTAAACTTAAAAGAATAATTAGAACTCCACTGGTCTTGAATTTTTGGATTGCATACTCAAAGGATTCAAATAAACTGACCACTCCAAAGTAGAAAGCCATCATAAAAACAAAACCAAATAAACTGAACAATACAGGAAATCTTATTGATTTTTGTCTATTATTCATGTTTGAAAATTTTCCTTTCAACCAAAGTTGAGGGGTATCATACACATAGTGTGGCATTTGACACACTCAAAAACTAGCCTTGTTTTTTCAGTGATAAGCCCTTCACAGTGAATTTTGTGAAAACCAACATCTTCTCTACATCAAACTGTAAAGAAGGTGTAGCCACTCTGGCTTTTTTATCTATATATACTTTAAGGCCATTGACCTCGTAATCATTGAAATCTTCTGGATTTTGAGGTGCTTTGAAGTATATATCTTCGCTTTCAAAAGTCGGGCAGCATCCTCCACCACTCGTATTAATCGCTAGTGTAATTGTTTTATGTTGCTTTTTTTCTAAGTAATCTAATCCTGCATCAGAAATTTTAATGTTCATTTGTACCACCTTTCTTATTCATTTATTAGTTGTCACTTTATAATACGCAAGTATCATGCCACAACTTAAAAACGATAAGTTTCAATCACTGTCCTTAATTTTATACTTATCCATTCTGTAGATTAAAGTG
Source organism: Bacillota bacterium (assembly GCA_033549245.1). Classification (GTDB taxonomy): domain Bacteria; phylum Bacillota; class Clostridia; order Peptostreptococcales; family Acidaminobacteraceae; genus Fusibacter_D. The sequence continues at coordinate 1,003 of JAWSUW010000146.1, forward strand.
TGTCTTGTGATGCCTAATAGCTGAGCGGCTTTTGTCTGGTTGTAATCACTCATTTTCAGTGATTGAATAATAAGACTCTTTTCCACTTCCTCAAGCTCAATCCCATCTTCAGGAAGTTCAAACAATTTACTTGAATTGTTTTGGTATCGAATCTCCTTTGGTAGATCTTCTGGATTGACAGAGTTGCCACTTGATAGGATCACGATCCTCTCCACAACGTTTTCAAGTTCCCTGATATTCCCTTTCCAATCGTAACTGGATAATAAATCGAGGGACTGATTGCTCACATCAAGCTTGGTTCGTGCCATTTCACGGCAAAATTTCGAGATAAAATAATCTATTAGTTCTGGTATATCTTCCCGTCTATCCCTTAGTGCAGGAATTTCAATTGGAATAACATCCAACCTATAATACAGATCCTCTCTGAAAAGGCCATCATCAACCATTTTTCTCAAGTCCTTATTGGTCGCTGCAAGTACTCTGACATCTACTTTAACCGTTTCAGTACCTCCAACACGCTCTATCTCTCTTTCTTGAAGAACTCTAAGCAATTTGACTTGAACCGATGGAATGAGTTCTCCAACTTCATCAAGAAAAACAGTTCCTCCATCTGCTCTTTCAAATTTTCCGGCTTTACTGCTTACTGCTCCTGTAAAAGCACCTCTTTCATGGCCGAACAGCTCGCTTTCCACTAAAGTTTCGGGAATCGCTCCACAATTTACTTTTATATAAGGTTTGTCTTTTCGATCACTATTAAAATGAATCGCATTTGCAACCAACTCTTTACCAGTGCCGCTTTCTCCTGTAATCAATACAGTAGCATTACTTTTTGCGACTTTATCTACTAAATCCAATACTTCTTTCATTTTTGTACTTTTTCCTACAATTACTTTTCCAGTTCTATTTTTCAATTCTTCTGTCAGAAGGTCGATTTGATTTTTCATCCCTCTGATGTCTAGTGCTTTCCTTATTTGCAATTTTAATTCTTCAACATCAAATGGTTTTGATATATAGTCTAATGCACCAATTTTCATGGCTTCTATCGCCGACTCCATTGTGCCATGTGCTGTCAACATGATTACCGGTACATTTGGATCCAATGTTTTTATTTCTTTTAATGCCGTCATGCCATCTTTTATTGGCATTTTTAGATCCATTAGAACCAAATCTGGTGTTGATATTTTTACTTTGTTTACGGCTTCTTCACCATTTGAAGCTGTAATCAATTTGTACTCTTCATTCTCAAGAGCTTTTTTGAGTGCCCAGATCATATTTTTTTCATCATCAGCTATTAGTATTTTCTTAACCATCTCAATACTCCTTTAGTTTTCAAGTGGAAGATACATGTTGATTGTTGTTCCAGCACCTAATACACTACTAATTTCCATTGACCCTTTATGCTCTTCAATAATTCTATGAGTAATAGGCAATCCCAATCCTGTACCCGCATCTTTTGTCGTATAAAATGGCTCATAAATCTTTTCGAGTTGGTCCTGTGGAATTCCTGTCCCTTCATCTTTAAAAGTTATATTCGCCCAGTAATCATTTGAAGTCACTTCGATATCTATGTTGCCTCCATTAGGCATAGCTTGGATAGAATTGAATATTATATTCACAAATGCTTGCTTGATTTTTTCTTCATCGAGCATCACTATGATTTCATCATCAACGTTGCTATTGATTTTCACATTGTACTGAAGTGCATAATTGTGAGTGATCATTAAAATTTCTTTGATTATATGGCCTATACTGTGAGCTTTGACCTTCCCAATACTTGGCTTGGCGAAATCCAACAATCCTATAATCACGTTATTGGCACGATTTACCTCATGGATAATTATCTCAATCCCTTCTTTAATGTCCTCATCTTGTATGTCGTGAACAATGGTCTGCGAGATTGTCTTTATGATCCCCAGTGGATTTCTGATTTCATGGGCTATACCAGAAGCCAATACTCCTACAGCAGATAGCTTTTCTGCTCTTCTGACTTGACTTTCAAGTTTTCTGATCTCTGATATATCCTCTAGCACAACAACGACCCCTTCTGTTTTATTTAAAATATTCTTTAAGGGATATGCATATAATTTCACGAATAATCCATTAGGTTGACCTGATTTGCACTTCGTCTCAATACCGAGTTCTTTTTTTTCTTGGATAATAACCCTGTTAAGTATTTTTTCGACTTCTTGATAGTTTTCAAAAACTGAACTTAAATCTTCACCAATATTGCTATCAGCAAGATTTAATATGTCTCTACCTTCTTTATTTATCGAATGAACACAAAGGTCTCTATCTAGTGTGATAAATACATTTGTGATGCTGTCCAGAATATTTTGTGTATAGTTTTCAAGATCCGTGTGTTGCTTCACTTGTATTTCAAGAAGTTTCTTCTTTTTATAATCCGATTCCACTGAGAATCCTGTGACAATACCAATGACAATAAACATTATGATTTCAAGGATTTGATTTAAAACTTCAATATCAATAACTCCAAAATATACAGTCATATGTGGTGCATACAAAAGGGATACACCAATTGAAGTCAAGATGCCCCCTCTTAGCCTGAATTTAAAGGCTGCAACTATGATTGGAATGTAATAAAGTCTTCTATAAAAGTCATGAAGATCCGTTTTGGGAACCAAAGTAAAATAATGCAACAATGTAATTATAATCACACTGACACATATAAATATTAAAGTTTTTCTATTATTTTTTCTAATCATTTTTCAACTCCCGAGCTAGCAATACGGACATTTTCTCCAGCAGACATCAATCATATTTCCACATTTGTCACATTTTTTTCTCAACTCGACCTTGCACTTTGGACAATGATCATAGTCCTTATTGATTTTTGATCCACACTGCCAACATTTATCTTTTAGTTTATTTTCAGAGCCGTCATATTTTATATCGTCATAAATAAACAAGTACATTACAAAAATGAGAATTATAAATAAGATAATCATCATTTCAAAGCCTCCTCTAATAATTGCGAATAGACCACACCGTCACAGTATTGGTCTATTCGCAATGAATGATGGCAATTGATCAATTGCCAGAGTCGCTTTCTTCAACTTTAACCGCGTCATTACTGGAATGGCAAGAATGTCCGCCTTTTCCTGACTTTCTCATTCCTATCATCATCCCAATATGAAGAATAGGACATAGCAAAAATATCAAACTTGAAATTGATCTACCTGAAATGAGTACTATTGGTACCAGGATAATCGGTATTAAACAGCAAAGCAGCATCATTAATCCATGTTTTTTCATTATACACCTCTCTAATATGATATTCCATCCAGTCCATCATCACTTTGGCTATCAAAACTTACAGCAATTTTGTTGGGCAAACAAATGATGGTTTGATGTTTTCTTGTAATCCATCCCGTATTTGAACATATTCCTTCTGGACAAATGGCTCTGTCCATTTCGAGCATTCTAACAGCTCCTTCATTGATTTCTATAGAGCCTACAGCACCTTCAAACTCAAACTCTATAATTCTATTTTTATCATTCTTTGAAACTAGTATTTTCTCGGTTTCTCTCCCGTTTACTGAAATACTCACATATTTCTCATCTTTTTCAACTTCTGGTAGCGACAATAGGAACATGCCTGTGAATCCAATCAATAAAACAGAGACAATTATAATTTTATCCCATCGTGTCATTGGATTATCCTCATCAGTGCACTGTATAGTAGATTATAGTGCCAAGTATACCTATGAGTGCAATAAGTCCGTATTCGGCAATTGACACAACTACTGTAGCATTTACCACACTGTCTTTCTGTAAATTTTCTTTCTTACTAATGACTCTCTGTACAAATAAAGCTACTAAAATGACTACAAAACTGGTAGCATGGGCAATCGTAAATGGCCCAAAAACAATCGGATTTGATCTAAAGATCTCTACGATGGCTCGGATGATTGAGAAACCAATAATGTAATTCACAAACAATTGTCCATCGTATTTGGTCTTTCCTCTCCTTGTCCACAAGTATACAAATAAGATTAAGTTTAAAAACACTTCATAGAGTTGCGCTGGATGAAGAATCTGGCCTCCAACTGCAATGCCCCATGGGTACACTCTATTCATCGGTATACCAAACACATCACAACCTATTCTACCAATGGCTTGACCTATTATAATGGCTGGTGCGAACGTGTCCGCAGTCTTCCAAAATGGCATCCCATTCTTTCTCATAAACCAAAATGCAATAAGGGTTCCACCTATGAGTGCACCTTGGATTGAAAGTCCTCCTTGATGAAAATAAAATATTTCCACTGGATTCTCAAGGTAATAAGAAAAATTGAATGCAATAATATAATAAAGTCTTGCACCAATAATTCCAGCAATTATCGTATAAGTCACCAAGTCAAGGATCTTATCAGAGTATATACCTTTACGCTTAGCCTCTCTTACCATAATCCATAATCCAGCTAATACTCCTAGTCCAATGGTCACCCCAAAAAGGTAAATACCTACGCTGCCTAATTTAAAAAGTTCTATCAATTACAATCCTCCCTTCAAGTCTTATCTTCTATAATCGCAAAAAGGATGCCAACTATTTTTATCAAATAATTGGCATCCGCTCTAGCTATTCTCTGGATAAAATTTTCTCCAGTTGCTCATTTTGCATGATCTCATGAACAGATTTAATGTTGAACGCCTCTAAGATCTTCATCACATTTAAGTTGTCGAATGGCGTTAAGATGAATGAATCTTCTCCGAAATCATTGACAAACTTTGTTGCTTTTTCGACATCAATGTTAGTCTTTGGGCCACCTACACAACCCCCTATGCAACCCATCCCTTCAATAAAGTTGGCATCACCTTTTTTTCTGTTACCAAGTTCACTGAGTACATTTTTACAATTTTTGATTCCATTGACTTTTTGGGGCTTAAGCTTGATCACTCTGGTTGGCTCAAGCCTGTTAACAACTGTTTTAACTGAGAAACTGACCCCACCGCTTCTGGCATAAAGCCTGCCACCTAATGAGGCCTGGTCCTTATCATCAACTTGAAGTTCATTCAAATTGATATTTAGAGCATCAAAAATTTCTTTAAGTTCTCTGAAATTCAGCACATAATCTATTGCTCCTTCTAATCCAGGTTCTTTTATTTCAGCCTTCTTTGCAACACAAGGCGCTATAAAAACCACTTTTGCACCTTCATATAGAACTTTCAAGATCCTACCGGACGCAATCATTGGTGAAACTGATGGTGATAAGTATTCGTATATATCTGGATATGCCTTTTTGATCATATTGAACCATATTGGACAACAACAACTGGTTAAAAAGAAATCCTCTTCACTTTTAACCAAATGATTAAACTCAAAGGCTTCTTTAATGGTAAGAATGTCTGCAAATAATGCGACTTCTATCATGTCTTTGAATCCTAGAAGCTTAAAAGCACTTCTCAACTGCCCCATACTGACGTCATCTCCAAATTGTCCGACAATAGCTGGCGCAACAGTGACATAAACCGGAGTGTCTTTATCTTTTAGCAAATCAATCATGGGCATGAACTCAATCTTATCTGCCAACGCTCCAAAGTCACAATTCATATCACCATACCCACAACTAATAGTCTCATTTAACCGTTTATAGACATGAGTCTCATACTTGCCTATCTCACAACATTCACAATTTTCATTTGAACAATATTCACAAGGACCTTCCACTTTCGATACCACTGGTTGAAGAACCCTATTTGAACTTTTGAGAATATCAAGTTCATTATTGAATTGTTCATCCCCCCTGGGATCTTGACCCATAGCGATCCTAATATGATTTCTTATGAACGATAAGTCAGAGTCATCGAAACCGTATTCATTTTTTATATGTTCCGCTAACTCATTTAAATCATTTACATTCTTTAAATCGCCATTCCAGTATCTTTTGACCAACTCACTAAATATTGTCATCCGTTTTTCATCAAAATTCAAATACTTGTCATTCATAATCAGTTCTCCTATCACTTAACTTCCAGTTGCCCCATCATACCCGCTTCTTCGTGTTCAAGTATATGACAATGATACATGAATAATCCTTCTTTTTCAAATTTGACAATAATTCTTACGGTTTCATTGGCCCTCACATAAACAGTATCTTTCCAGCCTTGTTCATTTAAATATGGCTGATTTCCATTTCTACTGAGGACTTGAAATTGAGTTCCATGGATGTGAAATGGATGACCCGCACTCCCCATCATCATTGCTCCTCTAGTGGATATTTCCCATATCTCTACATCACCAAGTGCAACATTGTCGTCTATTCGGTTCATGTCAAATTGCTTGCCATTGAGTGACACCATGTGTCCCATACCATCAAGTACAATGGTTTTTACATTTGTTGTAAGGTTCTCATCCATTTTTTCAATCACAGCTAATGTTTCCGGAATCTCTGTTGCGTCTTCCACCATTTCACCAACCATGAAAGTCATGACAAGTTCATTATCGTTTAATAATCTGACTACGTCTCCATTAGAGTAGTCCGAAAAATCAATTATGATCTCAGCTCTTTCTCCTGGAGTGACAAATAAAGAGTCCATATTAAGTGGAGCTTCAAGTAATCCTCCATCAGATGCGATTTGATGAAACTCATTGTTGTCTTCAAGTCTCAAATTAAAATTTCTTGCATTGGCACCATTCAAAACTCTGAATCTCATTTTGACTTGATCAACTTCCAGGTTCGGTGTAATGGCTCCATTAACGAGAATATACTCCCCAAAAGCACCATCCATCATGTTATCCACATAGACAAAATCGCCCTCTTGATTGAAGCTTCTATCTTGAATGATCAGTGGAATATCATTGATCCCGTAGTCATCAGGAAGATTCAATGATTTTGAATTTTCATCTTCCACAATAATCATACCTGCCAGACCATAATACACTTGGGTTGCAGTCGACCCGATCACATGAGGATGAAACCACAGTGTTGATGCGGGTTGATCAATTGTAAAACTCGGTTCCCAAGTGGATTGAGTTGGTATTAATTGATGAGGTCCTCCATCCGCTGAACCTGGAACCACTAGCCCATGCCAATGGACAGATGTTGGTGCATCCAGTTCGTTATCGACATGCATGCGCACCTCTTCACCATCGTTGACTTTGATTACTGGTCCAAGATAGTTGCCATTATACCCTAAAGTGGCTGTTTGTTTGCCTTCAAAAAAATTTGATATGCCATTTTGAGCACTCAAATAATAATCCGATATATTTTCATTGGGATTCGAATCTATGAGCAATTCAGGAATCGGTAAAGAACTGTTTGTACTTTCTTCTACCTGTATTCCAGCCTGTGTTGGAAATTCAGATTGTGTTGGCATATCATTGGATCGATTCAGATCGTACACATAAGTCCCGACCAATATGATTAGTGCGATTACTATGAGAGTAATGCCCCATTTGATTTTCATTATCTTCACCTCACTCAAAATGAAAAAAACTGCTTACAATTAAGAAGCAGTTATTGTCTGTATATTAGTTACCCATCATTCCTCTGAAATAACCGTTTCCGTTCATCATGTTACTTCTATTGCCATTCATGCCATATCCACTCATCATCCAGTTGAACATGCCACCTGAATTGTCATTGTGATATTCAAGCATTGCATCAAGTCGTTCTAATTGGATCTCACTTTGAGCTTCTGTCATCAATCCGTTATTGACCATTTTATTGATGAACTCTTTCTTTAATTCAATCATGTCCGCGTAAGATTCTTCTAAATCCGTCTTTTGTTGTTCGGTCAAAACCAAACTTTCCCCTGTTGGATTAAATGTTGCCGCAAATGATCCAACTGGTACTGCTAAAATGTGCCGCAAATATTATTTGATTTGTTTTAATATTTTGTCATATTCTTCATGACTAATTTCGCCATTGACATAACGTTTCTTGAGGATTTCTTGCGCATCTTCATTTCTACTTTTAATAAAGTTTGTTCCGTTGCTCGTTTTGAGCAATTCATACGCAATGAAACCTATGACTAGAAAAACTAATATCATCATTATCAATTACCACCTTCCTTATTATTAGTTGCC
>JAWSUW010000147.1:0-8742 GCA_033549245.1 Bacillota bacterium
CATATGATGCAGGGGACACCATATATCTATCAAGGAGAAGAACTTGGTATGACCAATGTTCGGTTTGAAAATATCAATGAGTATAAGGACATCGAAACATTGAATATGTTTGCGCAACGTCTGGAAAAAGAATATCCGTTGACCTCAATCATGGATTCTATCTATAAAATCGGACGGGATAACGCAAGAACACCAATGCAGTGGAATTCTGATAAACATGCAGGTTTTACCAGTGGTCCACCTTGGATCAATGTGAATCCCAATTATCAGGACATCAATGTCAGAAGCCAGCTTGAAAAAACTGACTCAGTTCTGAACTATTACAGGCAATTGGTGTTTCTTAGAAAACAAAGCGAATGGTCAGAAATTATTCGAGAAGGTAAGTTTAGAATCATTGAAGAAAATCATCCGGATATCTTTGCTTATGAAAGATTTACTGATACTCAAAGCATTATTGTGGTTTGTAACTTTCGTGGTACAATTTCTAAATTTGAAGTAGAGCACGATTTATCGGATTACAGCATTGTTTTATCGAATTATCCAGATTTTTCAAAGAGTAGTGGCATCAATTTGCGACCATATGAGAGTGTAGTTTTGGGAAAACATTTGGTGAGCATGTGAAATGATAATAACAAGGAGGCATTTATGAAACATTTAGTGAAAATGATTTTGGTAGTTATGTTGATTTTGAGTTTAATGGTAGGCTGTTCGAGTGTCAATGCAGATGATGAAAATGCATCAATCACTTTTATGAATTTTTCATCCTCTGGTGCAAATGAAGAAGTTTTGAAAGAGTTGGTGGATGGATTCATGGCAGACAATCCGAATATCAAAGTTGAAATTCAAACTTATGGCTATTCAGATTATTTTGACCAGCTTGCAACCAAGATTGCTGGAGGAAGTGCACCAGATGTATTTGAACTGAACATTGAAAACTTTCGTGCTTATGCAGAAAAAGACGCTATAATTGAATTGGATACATTGCTTGATGATAATAATATCGATGTGTCTGCAATTCACCCAAAAGCGATTGATGCGTTCAAAGTAGATGGAAAACAATTTGGACTCCCTACAAAGTTCTCAAACGTTGTTATGTTTTATAACCAGGATCTTTTTGATCAAGCGGGTATAGCTTACCCGGATGAAACATGGACATGGGCTGAAGAACTTGAAGCTGCAAAGGCAATCAAAGCATTAGGTGCTGATTATTTTGGAGTGTTCCGTCCAATTCAGACTCACGAATTTTATAAAACAGTCGCACAAAACGGTGGGGGAATGATGAATTCTGATCAATCTGAGTTCACACTCAATAGTCCAGAAAATATTGAAGCCCTTCAAATGATGATTGATCGCATAAATGTATCCAATGTTACACCAACTGCAGATCAAATGGGTGGCATGGGTGATTGGGATCTATTCAAGTCAGGTCGTTTAGGTATGTTGGTAACAGGAATTTGGGCTTTTGGAGATTTTACTGACAATATTGATTTCACTTGGGATATAGTTGTCGAGCCTGGAATTGAACAAAAAGCTACCCACTTTTTCTCTGACTCCGTTGTTGTAAGCAAGTCATCAGAGAATGAAGCTGCCGCTGCAAAATTCGCAGCTTATATCGCAAGTAGTCCGGTTGTTGCTGAGAGAAGATTGGAAGCCAACTGGGATCTGCCAGTGGTTTTGACTGACGAAGTTGTGGAGAAGTATTTAAGTATCACGCCACCAAACAACAAACAAGCTGTATTTGATTCATTGGAATATTTGGTTATGCCTCCATCATTAGAAAAATTCGGTGCAATCGCTGATGATCTGATGAAGTATGTAGACCAAGCAATTGCAGGCAATATGACTGCTAAAGAGGCACTGGACGCAGCACAAGAAGAAATTAGCGGCAAGTACTGATTAAAAAGTGCAAACAGCTCTTCGGTTTGAGGAGCTGTTTGTTTAACAGGAGGGTCATGTGAATATATTTAATAGAGGCAACAATAAAATTATATGGTTGTTTATCTTGCCAAGTATTATGGGGTATTTGTTGTTTTCATTAATACCTATGGTTGCAGCAATAGGACTCAGTTTTTCTTCTTGGGATATTATTGGCGGGAGTCCAGATTTTGTGGGCTTGGATAATTACGTCAAGATTTTTGGAACGGAAGAATTTTACCGTGTCATGCTAAATACTGGCAAATATATCGCTATGTATATTCCTATGATCCTCATCACTTCAATGACTATAGCGGTTCTTTTCAACAGTAAAGTCAAAGGAATCGGAATTTTCAGAGTGTTGCTTTTTATTCCGGTGCTGACCTCTTGGATTGCAGGAGCAATGATCTGGCGGACCGCACTCAGTACACAGTATGGATTGATCAACAATATTTTGTTGACAATAGGTATACAAGGACCTGGATGGCTGACCGATCCAAAATGGGCAATGTTTTCAATCGTTTTGGTCAGCGTTTGGAAAGACATGGGCTTTTTTTCTCTGATACTGTTTGGTGGACTTAGAAATATTGACCAGTCACTTTATGAGGCAGCGCGGATAGATGGCGCCAATCGTTGGCAGATGTTTTGGAGCGTTACATTTCCCTTGGTTTCACCAACATTGTTTTTTGTTTTGATCACAACTCTAATCAATTCTTTTCAATTATTTCCTCAAGTAATGGTTATGACGGATGGGGGGCCGCTGGGCTCCACACAAGTCATGGTTGAAAGAATTTATAAATATGGATTCAGGTATTATGAGATGGGTTATGCCTCAGCGCTTGCTGTTGTATTGTTTATAATCATTGTTGTGGTCACTTTGATCCAACTTAAATTGCAAAAAAAGTGGGTGTATTATGAATAGAAAATTGAAACTCGAAGCGATAGGGGTTTGGTTTGTCTTATCATTGATTTGTTTTATCAGCATGATACCGTTTTTTTGGATGATTTCGACTTCCTTGAAAACCAGCGGTGCAGTCATGTCCATTCCTGTAGAGTGGATTCCTAAAAACATTTCATTTGACGCGTACACAAAAGTGATTACAAGACTTTCGTTTGGAAAATCCCTATTCAACAGTTTATTCATAACAATTGCATCGACGTTTTTAACACTATGGGCATCCAGTATGGCAGCATTTATCTTTGCTAAATTTGAGTTCAGATTCAAGAAAATCCTGTTCTTTCTTTTTTTGGCAAGTATGATGGTACCAATTCAAGTGACCGGAATTCCGATTTTCATTGTGATGTCACGATTGGGGTTGATCAATACTTACACTGGTGTCATTGCGCCATCTGTCTTCAATGTTTTTGCAATTTTCCTGTTTACTCAATATATGAAAACAATCCCTACCACTTATATTGAAGCAGCACTCATTGATGGTGCGGGTCTTTTTAAGATATACCATAAAATCATCGTGCCTATGAGTTTGATTCCGATGACCACTCTATTTGTCATCAACTTCATGAACTACTGGAATGATTATTTCTGGCCGCTTATAGTGCTCAATGATCCTGATAAAATGACTTTACCGGTAGTGCTTAGTAAAATGAATTCGCAATATGGTACTGAATTCAATACTTTGATGGCAGGAGCTCTGATTTCAATTGTTCCAATCTTAATAGTGTATGCCTTTTCACAGAAGTATTTCATTCAAGGCATTCAGGAAGGTGGTATCAAATAATGTATCCAGGATTAACATATATTGGAACCAGCAGATTTTCAGGTTTATATGGATGCAATGAAACCATTATCGATCAAAAAGCTACTGGACTTCAGCACTTTTTCATAGATGATTATAAAGTTGACTTGATTCATACAGCCTGCAGTGTAGTGACAGTCGATGACACTGCATATTTTGGGGATCGAATCAAACCTAAAAGCGGGCATGCCTTAAGACAAAAATCTGAGACGTCTTCTGTTAGAGAGCATTGCATTTATGAAGATGTTTTCAGTTATGATAAGTTTACAAAGACAGATCGAGTCACTGCACTTGAAAAGGATTACATTTACTTTGAAACGGAAATAGTGAATCGTAGTGATTCTGATCTACATGCTAAAATATCAAGTTTATGTATATCACAAAACCAGGCAGCTTATGAAGTGAGAAAATCAAATGATATGATCGTTTTTTCCGCAAAAGGGAAGATTTTTTCAATGAAAGCTGAAAGCTTTACTCAATCATCAATTTCTCCAGATGCGCCAAGTGGATTTATGTATAAGGGGATTGAAAACATTCTTTATAATAAAGGCCATGTCAATCAGTCAATAAAATCGAACAATGCAATTGCGGCATCATTATCAGAAAATAGAGTTATTAAACCTCATAAAACAACTGTTTTCAAATGGGTATTGATTATTGGAGACGATGAAGATGAGTGTATATCCAAAGGAAAGTGTTTTAATTTTGACGAGGTTCTTGATCGTTCAAAAGCAGAGTGGCGCAACTGGCTGGGTCAGAGTTATCGCCCTCAAGCTGCAGATGCGCTTGTGGCACTCAAAGCTGCAAATTTAAACGGTTTTCTTCCAGCTGATTTGACTGGGCACTATTTTGCTAATAATCGTGTTTGCTTTTATGTGAGAGACGCGCTTATGGGATCAAGAGCGTTTTTATATTCTGGTCATTATGAGGAATTCAAAGAAATCATTGCGTATTTGTTGGATTGTCCTGTTAAAGAAAACAATGAGTTCTATCAAAGGTATAACCCGGATCAATTACCGGATGAAGGTGCAAACAACAATGTGTTTTCTCAAATTGACGCTATTGGCTATTTCACAAGAGTCATAGCAGATTACTATTATTTGACTGGTGAGTTGCTGGTCGAATTTGAAAGATTGGACCAAATCAGTGGTGTGCTGGATTCTATTTTAAGAAAAGAAGGTCTTTACGGACCTGAAGGTGGCGTAAATGAAGGTGTTTACGGTCCAGCATTTATAACCTCCACCAATATGTTTATCTCAGGAGGACTTCTTGGTGCGGCTAGTCTCGCCAGAAGCTATGGTAAGTCTGAACACGAAAATAAATGGTCCAGTATAGCATTGAGCATCATATCTGCATGTGAAAATAGTTTTACAAAAGAAGGCTATTACGCATATGGTTATGTGGATTATCACGATGATTTGGTACTGAGATATGATGCCCCACAATTGTTTGGAGGATCACTTGGATACCCTATTTCTGATAAATACAAGAAAAATTTTGAATATCTATCAAAATTTGGAACCTACTTTGGATTAGGTTATGGTTACAGTGAACAAGAGTATCATAATGGCCCATGGATTTTTAACACTGCAGCTGCAGCTCAAATCGCATATTTGATAGAAGATAAAGATCTTTATAATGACATCATGTCGTGGTTGAGGGATCATTGTAATGCTTATGGATTGCTGCCGGAAGCAATTGATGCCAGAGATGAAACAAAAAGTTTTATAAACCCTTTGATGTGGGCTAATGCGGAATATATTTGCTGTAGTTACATGGATGTGATTTCAAACTGTAAAGGTGATCAAAATGAGTGTTCATAAAGTCATATTAGGTGAGTCTTCACAACATGATATCAATGTTGGTGGAATGAAGGTCGGGCTTTATGCAAGTGAAGTCAAACTGTCCATCAAAGGAGATTTTCAAGCGATCTTCGGATTAGGTGAGCGATTTAATTCAATCAATCACATTGGGTGCAAATATTCCAATCTCGTCGAAGAACAGTTCTGCAACCAAAAAAACAAAACATATTTTCCTTTACCATTTTTCTATACGGATCAAAAATGGGGCATATTTATAGAGACACCATTTCAGATGGACTTCGATTTTACTGATGGAATCGAAATCTCGTTTGAACAGAGCGCATACCCTATGACTATTCATGTCTTTGAAGGCCCTCCGATGCAAATGATCAGCGATTTTATAGCACTAACTGGTGAACCGCTTTGTCCACCCAAGTGGGCGTTTGGTCCGTGGATTTCAGGACATAGATGGAACAGTTCTAAACTGGTCGACGAACAACTTGATGCTCTTAATAAGTACAATATTCCTGTAACCGCAATGGTTTTGGAACAATGGAGTGATGAAGCCACTTTTTATATTTTCAATCAAGCACAATATACCCCCAAAAATGAAGCCTTTGGATATGAGGATTTCTCATTTGATTCAGAGGCGCTCTGGCCGGATCCAAAGGGGATGATTGAGAAAATTCATGATCATGGTCTAAAATTGCTATTGTGGCAATGTCCGGTCATTAAAAAGCTCGACGATGATGAACCTCGAAACAGTCAGCATGCCATTGATGAAGAAGAGGCAATTCACAAACAGTATATTCCTATGATGCCGGATGGTACCCCTTATACTATACCAAGCGGACACTGGTTTCCTGGCTCTATGATTCCGGATTTTACAAGCATGGAGGCACAAAAATGGTGGTTTGATAAAAGGCAATACCTTTTGGATATCGGTGTCGACGGTTTCAAGACCGATGGTGGTGAGTTCATCTATAAAGAAGACTGTATTTTCAGCAATGGTTCAACTGGTAGAAGTATGGTGAATCAATATGCTTTTGAGTATGTTAAAGCATACAGTTTATTTTGTGGTGAGAAACGCACTCTATTCAGTAGAGCGGGTTATATCGGTCAGCAGCAATGTCCTATTCAGTGGGCAGGTGATCAGGAGTCGACATGGTCAGAACTCAAAAGTGTTTTCAATGCCGGGATTTCTGTTTCATCGAGTGGACAACTGTTTTGGGGATTTGATATTGGAGGCTTTTCAGGAGAATTGCCATCTGTTGAACTCTATAAGAGAGCTGTACAGTTTGCTGTCTTTACTCCAATCATGCAACTTCATTCTGAACCAATCGGAGGTCAATTTTCTGGAATGCGTCCAACGAAAAAATTTATCAATGACAGGACTCCCTGGAATATGGCCGAACATTATGAAGATGACAGTTTGATCAATGATGTGAAGTATTACTTCAATTTACGTATGAATTTATTACCGACTATATATTGTGAAGCGCTAAAAGCTATAACAGCGAGAACGCCATTAATGCAACAGGGGTTGATTCGTTTTCCAGAAGATGAGAATTTTATTAAAGTCAATGATCAGTACTTTTTTGGCAATATCTTAGTCGCTCCAGTTCTCAATCCTGGTCAGGTTCAGCGAAGTGTATATTTTCCAAGTGGCCGGTGGTTCAATCTATTTAGTCATGAAGAAATTCAAGGTGGACAATTCCTTGTACTGGATGCAAGTGAAAACGAGATTTTGGCATTTGTTCAATCTGGCAGTGCATTAGTTCTTAATTTGGGTGATGGGAAAAAAGTAGGCGACTTCGTGGATAACGTAACAGTTTATGAACAGCCACTAACAATACGCTGTTTTGGTGCAAAGGGTCAGTATCATTATATGGATTCTGATGGGAATGATTTCGAAGTCAAATGGGAAAATCAACAATTTGATATCACTGGGACTCAAATTAATGAATTCGATTTTGAACTGATTTGAATAATGTTTATGGAAAGCGTATGGGCTCGGGGACTTGAAACCTTTGATACTATACGCTTTCAATTTAGATATTGTCACAAATTGTCACTGTGTTACAATGAAATCAAATCATATAAGGAGATGAAAACATGCCTTTTGAAATCATTAGAGCCGATATCACTGAAATGAACACAGATGCGATTGTCAACGCAGCCAATCATTCTCTGCTGGGAGGAGGGGGCGTAGATGGGGCAATACATAATGCTGCTGGACCAAAATTACTTGATGAGTGTAAAACTCTTGGAGGGTGCAATACCGGGGAGTCCAAAATGACTAAAGGGTACAATCTACCCGCTGAGTATGTGATTCATACGGTTGGACCTGTTTGGGAGGGTGGTGTGAAGGGTGAGGAGAAGCTTCTCAAATCATGTTACCTAAGTGCTCTTGATTTGGCGTACAAACATAATCTGGAGAGTATAGCATTCCCTCTCATATCATCAGGAGTATTTGGATATCCAAAAGATCAAGCGCTACAAGTGGCAATATCTGCAATCAGTGAATTCCTTATGGACCATGACATGATGATCTACCTTGTCGTCTATGATCAGAGTGCTTTTATGTTATCTGGCAAATTGTTTTCTTCCGTCAAGGCATTTATAGATGACAATTATGTGGAAGAACATCAGATTTTAGATAGGAATCTCAATTACGAAATGGAAGTTTGTTATTCTTCCAAATCAATGCGGAGTCTCGACGATGTTCTTGAAGAACTTCAGGAAACATTTTCTGAGCATCTGATTCGCATGATCGATCTGAAGGGTAAGACTGATGTGGAAACCTACAAACGCGCCAATGTGGATCGCAAGCTTTTTTCTAAAATTCGAAATGATAAATATTATAGACCAAGTAAAACAACAGTGATTGCTTTTTCCATAGCGCTTGAACTGAATCTTGACGAAACCAAGGATTTGCTTGAGAAGGCGGGATTTGCATTGTCAAGAAGCAGTAAATTCGATTTGATTATTGAATACTTTATCAGTGGTGACAACTTCAACATCCATGAAATTAATGAAGCCTTGTTCGCGTTTGAACAACCATTGCTTGGTGTTTAAAAGGGGATGATAATGTCGCCTTACATGCGACCTATTCAATTGATCAAAGTGTTATTCTTAACTTAGAAAATTTAGAGGAGGATAACATTATGAAGAAGAATTTGGCGGAACTGATATTTATACTGGATCGTAGCGGGTCGATGAGTGGACTGGAGAGTGATACAATCGGAGGATACAATTCCATGCTAAAG
>JAWSUW010000148.1:0-8695 GCA_033549245.1 Bacillota bacterium
GGATTTATCCAGATGAGTTCGGAGCAAAAATTTTTAAGATTACTAGAGACGAACAGGGCAACAGATTGACACATCTGAAAATCACTGGTGGACGCCTCAAAGTAAAAGATGTCATAATCAGCAATGATGCTGAGGAGAAAATCAATCAAATCCGTGTGTATTCAGGCCATAAGTTTGAAGTACAAGGCGAAGTGGATGCTGGAACGATTTGTGCAGTGACAGGACCAATCAAGACCAGACCAGGTGAAGGGATAGGGATTGAAGAAACATCAAACGCTCCGATTCTGGAACCAGTGCTGGCTTATCAAGTCATTCTACCTGATGGCTGTGATCCGAGAGTGATTTTCCCGAAGCTCCGTCAAATTGAAGAGGAAGAACCAGAACTTCACTTTGTATGGGAAGAGACACTTCAAGAAATTCATGCGAGGCTCATGGGAGAAGTTCAGATTGAAATACTGCAAAGTATGATTCAAAGTCGTTTTGATATTGAAGTCAGTTTTGGGGAAGGGCGCATCGTTTACAAGGAGACTATTGTCAATGTAGTAGAGGGAGTAGGTCATTTTGAACCACTTAGACACTATGCTGAAGTACATCTGTTGCTGGAACCGGGTGAACCAGGAAGTGGACTTGATATTTCCACAAAATGCAGTGAAGATGATCTAGGCAGGAGTTGGCAGAGGCTGGTGATTTCACATCTGAAGGAAAGAACCCACAGAGGAGTCCTTACTGGGTCAGCAATCACAGATATGAAGATCACTTTGGTTTCTGGGAAAGCCCATAATAAGCACACAGAAGGTGGAGATTTTAGGGAAGCGACTTTCAGGGCGCTTCGCCAGGGGCTGAAAGAGGCCGAATCCATGTTACTTGAGCCATATTACGAATTTAGACTGGAACTGCCTGAAAAAATGGTAGGAAGAGCGATGACTGATATAGAAAAAATGTATGGAATCAGTGAAATCACACAAATTGTGGGTGAAAATGCGATACTAGTTGGAAGCGCACCAGTTTCAACCATGAGGAATTATCAAAGAGAGGTTGTTGCATATACAAAAGGTCTTGGCAGACTGTTTACCACACTGAAAGGTTATGGTCCGTGTCATAATGCTGAGGATGTCATCGAAGAAATCGGGTACGACTCTGAGGGAGATCTAGAAAATCCCACAGGATCAGTTTTCTGTAAAAATGGAACAGGTTATTTGGTCGAATGGGACCAGGTGAAAGAACATATGCATCTGGAACCTTATCTACAAATGAAAATTCAATCAGATGAACCCTCAGAACTTTCAGGTAAATCAACACGTGATAATGGCTCTATCAGCCTCGAAGAAATCGATCAGATATTCAACACCACTTTTTTTGCCAATCAAGGAAAAAAGACTGTTTGGAGAAAACAAAAAAGCACAAGTGACAGCTTCACTCGATCGACAACTTATGTCGGCAAAAGAAAGGAAAATCTCGAAGAATACCTTTTGGTGGATGGTTACAACATCATTTTCTCGTGGCCTGAACTTAAAACGCTTGCTGATGACAACATGGATGGTGCAAGAGCGAAACTGATGGATATGCTCAGTAATTATCAAGGCATTAGAAAATGTGAAATCATAGTGGTATTTGATGCCTATAGGGTAGCGGGAAGACGTGAGGAATCCACCGATTATCATAATATACATTTGGTGTTTACAAGTGAAGCCCAAACTGCGGACCACTATATCGAAAAATTCGCACATCAAAACCAAGATAAATATAAAATCATTGTCGCAACTTCAGACGGGCTTCAACAAATGATCATTAGAGGAGCCGGTGCGGAACTTCTTTCATCCAGAGAACTGAAGGAAGAAATCGAGTCGGCAAATGAACGATTAAAAGAAGAATATCAACTTCAAAACGAATCAAAGAAAAGTGCCTTTGAAGATGCATTAACAAGTGATGAAAAAGGCAGAATGGATGATATGATCAACAAACCAAAAGTTTAGAATTCAGATTGCATGTTTTGAATGAGGGTATAAAATTTCTGTGAGGTGTTCACCTATCTATTGGCTTTCTGGCCATCAAGGGGGTAATGAATATGTTTACTGGAATCTTTAAGAAGATTTTCTTGGTGTTACTTTTTGTAATGATTGTTGCCTCATCCATACCAACACATGCAGAAATTACAGACGGTTATTGGCGTCTCGAGAAGGTTGTTTATCAAGACGAGCATTATGTGAGTGAGAATGTCACACCGAATATCGTCAAAATGGCGGTTTTTGATGATTTTGATGAACTTTTATTGAGGCCTGAGTTTGAGCCTGGTAAAGAACCCATATTGGGTTCGGCTTATGTGACCAACAAAGACGGTTCTGAAGGTGTTTACAGATCCTTGCTCGAATTTACTCATCCACCGGTAGTTCTTAATCCAAATGAACCATTCAAGATGGAGTTTTACGGCAAACAGATATCAAATTCCACTGACTTAATGATTGGAATGACAGTCATGTGCTACCATCAGTTGCTTTATCCGGAAGGTGCTTATCAACCACCAATCCCTATGATAGAAGATCCGAATGCCGGCATTTCTCTCATGTCAAAAGAGAGAGGTTCTGAAGGTTTGATGCAGATGAATACTGCTCATATCAGCCCTAGAATACCAGACGAAAAGAGGGAGCTCGGTTACATTTTCAGGGTTGAAGTCAAGAATAACAAAGCTTATAGAAGGTATGACTATATTTACAGATGGTCTTATGGAACTTTCCCAGGGGAAGATGAAATAAGGGTATATATCGATAATAAAATATTACCTTTTGATGTGCCACCACTGATCATCAACAGCCGGACCATGTTGCCGGTCAGAGCTATTCTTGAGGCGCTCGGAGCTGATGTTCTTTGGGATGGGAAGACTCAGACGATTACAGCGACCAAGGGAGAAACAAGTATTGTCATGGTAATTGGAAGCAGTGAAGCATATGTCAATGGTGTTTTGACTATGATAGATGCACCACCTGTGATAACTGAGAGCAGAACCCTTGTACCAGCAAGGTTTCTAGCTGAAAGTATGAAAGCGAAAGTCGGGTGGGACGGTATAACCCGAGTTGTAGAAATACAAACACAATAATTAGCCTCGGGGGGCTCTTAGATGAAAAAAAACTGGTTTTTAACAGATGAAAAGAGCTCTTATGTTCTTGGATTTTTTGTTTTCTATTCTGCTTGGCTTTTGGCGTTTCCATTTTACGGTCAACTACAGATGGGTCTTTATGACCTTTTTGAAAGCAGTGATGTAAATGTTTCTTTAATCGCTGTCACCGCTCAATTTTTAGGTTTACTATTTTCCGGCTTTTTTGTGAATAGTTTGAAGCGTGCAAGATCAGTTATTCTGTTAACAACTGTTTTCTCCGCGTTAGGAACAATTGTGTTTTTTTGGTCCTACACTATTTTATGGGATATTGTTCTTATCGCGGTCTCTTTTGTTGCTGGACTTTATGTAGCCAGTTGGGGACATCTTTGTAAGGCTTATACGACACCACAAAATAGAGTTGTGGTTATAGCATTTGCGTTGATCTATTCCAATGTGCTGATGCTTTTGATCAACGTATCTGCGGTCAATATTTCACTTTATTTGGGTCTTGTTTTCGCAATTTTGTGTCTTTTGATATCATTATTCTTATTCTCAAGAGCACCACTTCCTCTTGAAGTAGCACCCATTATTCTAAAAAGCGATCCAAAGACAGTTCGTAGAGTCATCAGAGTTCTTTATCTTTTCATCATGATTCTTACAATAACAGCAGGTCTCATGTATGAAGTGATCAATCCGATGTTTGCACATCATACATCCTTTGTCAGTTGGTATTGGGCTGTTCCATACATTGTTGCGATTCTATTTCTAGTTCGGACAACCTCCAAAGTGAACAAGGCTTATGTACTCTACATTGCCATTGCTTTGATTGGATTTTCATTTTTATCATTCATGATTCTGAATCAGTCTCTTGGGAGTTACTTTATTGTTAATTCAATGATGATGTTTGCCTTTGGCGTTTGTGATTTGTTTTGGTGGAGTATCATTGGAGAACTCTTTGATTATGTGGAGAATCCAGCTCATTTGATGGGTGTTTGTTTGTCGGCCAATATCTTGGGCATAATGGTAGGTGGTGCACTTGGTAGGTCATTTGTATCCATGGAATGGATTGACAGTCCATCACTTGTTGCAATGATTGTGGTGTTCTTGGTATTGATCATGTTACCGTTTTTAAATAAAGAACTCTCTTCAGTCATTAGGCAACATATATTCTTAGTACGGTTTGAGAGGATTGATCATAGCGAGCCAGAAAATCATTTCGTTCTTCCTGAGCTCACTGCAAGAGAAAGTGAAATAGTGGAGCTGCTCATGACAGGGCGTACGTACAAGATGATTGCGGAAGAACTTTTTCTAAGTGAAAACACAATAAAAACACATATAAAGAACATTTATTCAAAATATGAGGTTCAAAGTAAGACTGAACTTATAAAAATAATCAGCATCACCCGAAAAGGGTGATGTTTTTTTTTAAGATTAGGATTATGATTTTAATATTATAGCCCGAGGATGTGATCCGATGGAGGAAATCAAGAAAAGAATGTTATTTTTCATAGTGATGAGTTGTTTGATGTTTTTATTCTCAATTATGGCCAATGAACCGAGTCGATGGATTGGTGGTTTGATCGTCTTAGTTTTTGTTGTACTTTCAATTTATGAATATAAAAAATTTCGTTTGGCAAAATTGATTGTAGACAATAATAATGCGTTTATTGAAAATATTTGCATCAAAAACACTCACAGAATTGAAAAAGAGACTAAAAGGATAGGCGTGTACATTTCATGCTTTGGTGTTATGAATGGATCCCAAATCATCAAATACAATATGGACGGGATCATTCTAAAAAGTATTGTCATTGATAACAGTTCCATTTGTCTCACAAGAGAAAAAGACGATAATGAGATCATACTCAAAGTATCTTACGGATGTATGGCAAAAACCGATTTACTTGATTTCGCAAGGCATTTTGAATATGAAACGGGTGTCACTTCGGACATGAGGCTATAATCCAAAAAATGAAAGGGGTAATAATATGGAGGGTTTTGTACCAAAAGTACCTAAGCCTGCAGTTGTATTGCAAGAACCTGAAGGCATTGAAAGGTTAAAAGAAAAATTGGGAACAAAAAAAGAAGAAGAGGAATCACTCGTTAATTGGATTGCTTCTTCAATCAAATCTACGAGACATTCATTTCCCAAAATGGCAAAAGTGATTGGTATTCAGCTGGCAATAGTGCTCGCAATCAACTTGATTTTCTGGCAAATAGATACGTGGCGCTTACCTGGTACGCTGTCAAAGATTGTTATGACGGTTGTATTTCTTACCGCGACGTACAACAACGTTATCCCAAAGACCATCTACTGGGTCATCGTTTTCACGTTTGGAAAGCGCTTTTTCAGAAGAATCATGCGCGAAGGATTTGGTAAAGCCATTGAGCCTATGACAAGAATTGTTCCTGAGTTCAATAAGAAAAGAGCTGAGCTTGAAACACGTGCTTACTCCATCTTATTAATAGGCGGTGGAATTGGATTGATTGTCGCCAACAACTTCGCAAGCTATAGCCGTTTCAGTGGAGCCCGTAACAAGATGGATAAATATTTCGTTGCGATTGTCATATCTTTTGCGGTCAGCTATATCTTAGGGGAAGGAAGTAAAAGTGGAATCGTCAAATTCATGACGCTTCTGATTCAAGATGTATCAAAGCTGTTAAAGAGAAGCAAACCCAAACAACTTGAAACGAAGACTTTCATGGTTTTAAGTGGATTTGTTATAGGTCTACTACTAGATGCACCACTTATATTGATGGGTCTTATGTATGGTGGTTATATTTTGGGAGCTGTAGCACTTGTAGCAGGAATCGGCCTGAATTTCATCTCAATGCCCGCATCAAAAGCATAGGACGGATGTGATTTCATGAAAACAATTTATGATCAGAAAAACAGTTATATAGCGACTTTTGATGAAGAAACAGGTTTTTCGGCACGTTCGGGCATCTTGACAGAGGACGGAACTGAGACTGAAATAGATCCATTTGGTGCGAGTTTTCCAGAATTGCTGGACATTGGCATCATGGGGCACTGTAAACACGGGTTATCAGGTCTATGTCTTCAGTCTGGAGTGGAGTGCTATCAAAGTGGCTCTAATATCAATGCTCCCAATATGTCTTTTGAAAATTTCAAAGCAATCATTGATGAGATCAAAGGTCGAACTTTCCAGATTGCACTTGGTGGTCGAGGGGATCCTGATCAGCATGAGGACTTTATTAAAATTCTGCAGTACTCGTCGGAAAGTGGTGTGGTTCCAAATTTTACGACTTCAGGATTGGGACTTCATAAAATTCATTTACCCGCAATCAAGAGATTTTGCGGAGCTGTGGCCGTCAGTTATTATCGAAACGAATACACAGACAAAGCTATAGAAATGCTAACAGATTATGGAATCAAAACAAATATTCACTACGTACTGAGCAAAAGTACTATTAAGGAAGCCATTGAAATTTTAAGTTCGAAGCGATATTTCGATAGAATCAATCGAATTATATTCTTACTTCATAAGCCGGTGGGTCTTGGAACTGTTCATAACATGCTCAGTGTTGAAAATCCGGATGTTGCGGAATTTTTTAAGTATATTGGAATACCTGAAATAGCAGAGAAGTGTGGATTTGACAGTTGCTCTGTTCCGGCACTACTGAATTTTACTGAGAACTTGTTGCCAGAATCCATTGAACCTTGTGAAGCGGCTCGGTTTTCCGCATATATCTCACCTGATTTCAAGCTCTATCCTTGCTCGTTTGAACAGAATCTTAAGCAATCTGTGGATTTGAGCACTTTTTCCGTGGAAGCTGCGTGGAATTCCGAGACATTCAATGACTTTCGAAAACGGTTCGAAAGAAGGTGTACATCGTGCACCAACTACCCACTATGTTATGGTGGATGTCCAGTTATACCTGAAATAACCATATGCAAACAATTGAATGATGAAAGAAGGGGTTATATTGAAAATAAAAATTGACCATGTCACAAATTCATCCAGTGAGAGTTTCGGGATTGTTGTCATTGATACGACTGCAACTTTGGTAGTGACTGGAGCTGCAAGCGCAATGATCAGTGTGGCAAAGAATGCTGTTTTTGGCGATGCTGAAAAAATCGCGAAAGAAGTGGCAGAAGCAGCTGCAAAAGACGCTGAATTTCAGTCACAAGCCCATATTGAGGGTTATACTGAAGCTGAAAGAATTCTGGACGAGGAAATCAAAAGTATTGATAATGAGATGGCTGAGCTCAAGGCACAGTGGGAAGAATCCAATAAAACTGCCGATCAGTCCGACCCAGGTACCACCATCATCAACAAACAATATGAGGAGTATATCGAGTATCTTGAATCACAAAAGCAACAAAAAGACTATGAGAAGTATGTCATTGAGGTCAACAAAGCAGAAAAACAAGCAGAAATTGAAGCTAAAGACGAGTGGATCAATCAAAGACAAGTGGATATGATAGCCATCAAAGAGGAACAAGCACTTCTTAAGGCCACATTAAGTGGTTATGGCAAAGCCGGTTTTGATACTAAAGATATCGAGTTTAGAATCAAACAACTTGCAGAAAGAGAGAAAGAACTTTCGAAAACACTTTCTGAAAACAATGCTTCAATTGACTATGTCCCAAGGGATCGAGGAGAAATAGGACCAGGTGCGGAGTTTAAAAAAATCGTTGACGATTATAAAGCCGAGAAAATGCAAATCGAAAAACAGATGACTAAGGCAGATGCACTTAAAAGAAGCGAACTTGAAGCTAAAATGCAAAAGTTGAACAAGGAAATGGAGGACGCCGCAAACAGTGCAAGCAATTGGGATATGCTCACATCCGCAACAGAATGGATTCAGTATGGTGCAGATATGGCAGTAGAAGGGTTATCTCACGTGACAGGACCGGCGGGTCAGCAGATCAAATTGGCGTACAAAGCAGGCAAAAACATAGCGGGTGGAATGGGTGAAGGCATGGCAGACCCTAAAAACGCCGGAAAGCATCTCGCTAAAGGATTCATTGGAGCAGCCACTGAAGTCGTCAAAGATAAACTCGGAAGTGAAAATCCATTCAGTTCGGCGATTGTCAACACTGCAAACGAAGCTGCACAAGGCGCACTGGATGTAGAAATTCAAGGAAAAGATCCCTATGAAGGAGCGCTTAAAGGTGGATTTAAGGGTGCAGTTGATGCAGCAACTGATTTTGGACTCGACAAAATCAAGAGCAAAATTCCAATTCCAAAGGGGTCTTCGGTAGATGTTCATGACTACTCACTTGGAAAAATCTATAACAACAATCCACTCACCAAAGGTCTGACCAAGACTATTATTCGTGAAGGAACAGGCGATAAAGTGAAAGATAAAATAAAAAGCACATTCGTGGACAGTTATGGAAAAGCAACTGGCTATGTGGATGCAAAAGTTGGAGGTTGAAATGTCGATTGAAATGAAACTGAAACCAGAAGAGTTCGGTTGGTTGTCTCAGTTATTTAAAGACGCCACACAAATCACACCAATGTCACTTTTTTCTGAGAAAAAAACTGGATTCAATGAAGAACATAAAATGAGTTTGATTGCTCAGAGCATAATTGACAGTGATGGGAATCTGATGCCTGATGCTTTTAATGCGCT
>JAWSUW010000149.1:0-8617 GCA_033549245.1 Bacillota bacterium
TTGTCTTCCCATTAGCTAGGTGACAGGTCTTTCTTTCAAGACCATTAGCTCGGCCACATGCCTCGCAAACAAATAAAAGCAGTCTACTTAGACTGCTTCTAGAATTGAATGATTTAATTTACGTCGCAGTTTTTACTCTTGTGAAAGTCCACTTCAACAGAGATGGGGTCATAAGTGTAGTGACAAGTACCATCAACACCGCGGCAGCCATTTCCTTTTCATTTAAAATTGCCATCTGAAGACCGAGATTGGCCACGATGATGGCAACTTCAGCTCTCGGCACCATCCCTGCACCGATCTGAAGCGATTGATTGCTGTCAAATCCAGACAATTTTGCACCCATTCCACAACCGATAATTTTTCCAATTACACCTGCAACAATCAATATCGAACCTACACCTACAGCTGTGAGTGCGGCCTTGATATTGATGTCCATGCCAATACTGACGAAGAATACCGGAGTAAAAAGAAAAGTGGCCACTTTGTTGACATCATGCGATACTCTGTGTTTGAAAGACGTCATTGAAAAAATGATTCCTGCAAAGTATGCACCCGTGATGGCTGCAACGCCGAATTCTTCTGACATGAAAGCAAGTACGAAACACAGTATAATTGAAAGTGTAATAACTTTATCATCACTGTCTGTATCAATATCAAGTTTCTTAAGCAATTTGATCGCAACGAATCCTACGCCGTATACTATGGCAAAGAAAGCTACGATTTTAAGCGATACTATTGCAAGAGAACTTGAAGCTCCCGGTTTTACAAGACCGACAAGAAGGGTCAGTAAAATGATCCCTGCGACGTCATCTATGATGGCTGCACCCAAGATCATAAGACCTTGTTTGGTTCTCAGTTGTTTGATCTCTCTAAGCGTTTGCACAGAGATACTGACTGAAGTGGCTGTGGATACTACACCCAAAAACAAGGCCACAATCATGGACTGGTTAGGGTAAAATATCATGATGCCTATAAACACGAGTGCAGCAGGAACTATAATCCCTCCAAGCGCAATCAATGAAGATGACTTGATGGATGCCATAAGTTCCTTGACGTCCGTCTCGAGTCCCGCGATGAACATGAGGAACACAACACCGATTTGGGCAAATTGTTCAATCAACTCCGTTTTATCCATCAATCCTGCCCCAAAGAGCAAACCCACAAGAATTTGTCCCATGACAGCCGGTTGTTTTAATTTTTCACTGATTACACCGGCAACATGTGCTGCAAAGAGTACTATTGCCAGTTGTAACATAAATAAATAACTTGATTCCATAACATCCCCCGTTCAGGTGGTCAACCCACTGAATCAGTATACTCCTGTAATTTTGTTTTTTCAAGGGGATTTTTCTACTGAGCTTCCAACGTTTTTAACGCTTCCGCTTGGAAAAACGTACTGAGTTCATCAATCATCTCATCGATTTCTCCATCCATGAAATGCTCGAGTTTGTAAAGCGTGATGGGAATTCTGTGGTCGGTGATTCGGGCCTGTGGGAAATTGTATGTTCTGATTTTCGCACTTCTATCACCTGTTCCAACTTGGCTTCTTCTCTGCTCAGCAATTTCGTCATTTTGCTTGTCCAGTTCAAGTTCGTATAAGCGCGCTTTAAGCACCTGCATCGCTTTTTCCTTGTTCGTGAGTTGCGATTTACCGTCCTGGCAACTTACGACAAGTCCCGATGGCAAGTGTGTGATCCTTACGGCCGAGTCTGTAGTGTTGACACTTTGTCCACCGTTTCCTGACGATCTGAAAACATCTATTCTGAGATCGTTTTGTTTGATATCGATCTCAACATCGTCCACTTCAGGCAAAACCGCCACAGTGGCTGTGGATGTATGAATTCTACCACCCGATTCCGTTTGAGGAATCCTTTGCACACGATGCGTACCGCTCTCATACTTCATTTTTGAGTAGGCACCGGCACCTTGAATCAACACAGACGCCTCTTTGATGCCGCCTACTCCGGTTTCATTGGTGTTGAGCACTTCAATTTTCCAGCGTTTGCGCTCAGCATAACGAAGGTACATTCTGAGCAGTTCGGCTGCAAATAGTCCTGCCTCGTCACCACCTGCACCAGCTCTCACTTCGAGGATAACATCACGTGAGTCGTTCGGATCTTTTGGAAGCAGCAGTTTCTTTAGGTCGAATTCGATGGTCTCGATTAAACTTTCGAGATCGATGAGTTCAGCTTTTGCAAGCTCCCTCATTTCCTCATCGCTTTCTCTGAGCATCTCTTTCGCTTCCATGATACCTTGTTTTACAGCTTTTAACTCTTTGTATTTCGTAACGATCGGCGTCATTTCCGAGTGTTCTCTCATGAGCTTTTGCCAAGTGTTTTGATCACTGATCACTTCAGGATCGGACAATTTATGTCCGAGCTCCTCATATTTTTCTTCTATAAATTCTAACTTATCAAACATTTTCATGCCTCCATAATGCTTTCTTACCATATATAAAACGTGGTATGCCACATAAATCACTAAAATGATTCACGTCCTCATAACCGGCACCAACAAGCATCGCCTTAATGGCTTCCGCTTGGTCATGACCAGCTTCAAATACCAATATGCCCCCATCCTTCAAAAAAGATAAGGCCTCTGGAATAATTCTTTTATAAAAATCCAGTCCGTCCTCTCCACCAAAAAGTGCGAGGTGAGGTTCATATAGCGCAACTTCCTTTTGCATTCCATTGATCTCAACTGCTGGTATGTACGGTGGATTGGAAACAATCAGATCAAAGTCCTTCTCGGTCACATCCACAAAAAGATTGCTCTCAATGAAATGAGTCTTGCCAGATACGTGGTTGAGCACAGCGTTTTGCTTGGCTTTCTCCAGCGCAGAAGAGGATATATCCGATGCGTACACATCAGTCCATGTATTCAATCGGGCTATGGAGATGGCAATGGCGCCACTACCTGTGCCTATGTCCAGAACTTTTGGAATTTTTATCGGTTTGATTTGGTTCAGCACCCATTCCACAAGTACTTCAGTTTCAGGTCTTGGAATCAGAACGCTATCATCCACTGAGAAATCCAGCCCCATGAATGCCTGTGTTCCAAGAATATATTGAAGTGGCTCGTTTGCAATTCTTCTTACAGCAATCGCTTCTGCCATTTCAACTTTTTCATCTGGAACTTCTTTTTCTTTGTCCATGATCAAATCCACCGGGGCGATCTCAAGAACATGAAGCAAAATAGTCTTTGCCTCGAATGCCCATGAGTCTGCGACTTTACCAAGTACTTTTTCAAGTCGTAACTGCAATTCTCTAAGCTTCATTTATTGGCTCATCCATTTCTTCAAGCACGCGTTTGAATGCAGCTATAGCCACTTCAAGTTGTCCATCATCAGGTTCATTGGTGGTCAATTTCTGCATCATGAGACCAGGAGCACTAAGCGCTCTAACTATTGGATGGTTGGACCTTCCCGCAAGCCTGATCATCTCAAAAGACAGACCGGCAACAAACGGCAGGAGTAAAAGTTTGCTGAGCAGTCGCACCAAAAGACTCTCCCAGCTCAGGAAAGAAAACAGGATGATACTGATGGCCAAGACGTAGAAAATAAAACTCGTTCCACAGCGAGGGTGAAGTGTTGAGAACTTTCGCGCGTTTTCAACAGTGACTTCCTGGCCGCTTTCATAGCAGTGGATTGTCTTGTGTTCCGCCCCGTGGTATTCAAAGACTCTTCTGATGTCTTTCATTTTAGAGATCAGTGCTATATAAGTAATGAACATAACAATCTTCATCACACCTTCAAGTGCGCTGAGCAACCATTGTGTCTCTATAAAATTCTTCATAAAACCGACAATGCCGGTAGGCAACACACCAAATAAAAGCATTGCAAACACAAATGCAAAAGCTATCGAGAATCCAAGAAGAATATCATCAGCACGTTTTCCGAACTTAGCATAAAGCATCGTCTCAAACTTACCTTTTTCTTCTCCTTCGCCTTCGACGAAAAACTCTGCTGAATAAGTCAAGGCTTTAACGCCGACTATCATAGATCCGATCAATGCGAACATGCCTCTAAGTATTGGCAATTTGGCTATTTTATATTTTTCGAATGATAATGCTTGTTCCATTTTCATTTCGATGTCGCCATCAGGTTTTCTGACAGCAATTGCTATTTTATCTTTTCCGCGCATCATAACACCTTCTATAAGGGCTTGACCGCCTATGCTGTTGGGGACAACAGGTCTGTATTCACTCATGATGTTCTTTCCTTTTCTTCTTCCTTAAGTTGAAAGTAACAATGGGCACAGAGGGATTCATATTCCACATGACCACCACCGTCAATCACCACTTGTTCACCTTCAAAGACAAATTTCCCATCAATTTTTCTACCATTCAATATGGCTTTTCTACCACATCTGCATATAGTCTTCAACTCTTCTAGACTGTGAGCGAGAAGCAACAAACGCTCCGATCCCTCGAATCCCCTCATGGAAAAATCCGTTCTGAGACCATAACAAATGACCGGTATGTTCTGCTTCACAGCAATTTCAAAAAACTGATCGATCTGCTCCGCTTTGAAAAATTGTGCTTCATCCACCAAAATACAATGAATCTTGCCATTTTGGATAAGCCAAACGTTCACTTCATCCACTATATTTTCGTCCGGTTTCACCATTAAATCCACTTCTCTGGAAATCCCGAGCCGTGATACGACTTGATTGCCACCTTTTGTATCCGTATAAGGTTTAATGACCATAGCGGTTAGCCCACGTTCGTGATAGTTGTGGACAACTTGCATCAAAGCGGTCGATTTTCCACAATTCATTGCACCATATCTAAAGTATAATTTTGCCATATTGACCCCCCATAAACAAAAAAGGCTAGGATTACCCCATCCTAACCTGATCATAGCAACTATTTAAGATTGTATTTCTCTTTGAATTTCTCTGCTCTACCGCCACGTTCTACTGACTTTGCAGTACCTGTGAAAAACGGATGACACTCTGAACAGATTTCGATTCTAATCTCATCTTTCGTAGACCCAGTCTTAAAATTATTGCCACACGCACAGTGTACGTCTATTTGTTTGTAATTAGGATGAATTCCTTCTTTCATTTTGTTCACCTCACTCCTCATTTTTGTTTTATATCAAAATACGATAATCAAATTTCAAGCCTTATCATTGTAACACAAAGTAAAAATTCTTTCAATAACATTTTGTTAATTATTTGTGTCCTTGTTGATAAGACCAACGAGTTCCTTATTGGAATCTGTTGATATAAGCGTATCGATAAAGCGTTCAATAATCTCTGTATTGTTGAACTTGTCAAAATTTCGTCTGATCTGCCACACCGCTTCAAGTTCTTCTGGATCAAACAGGAACTCCTCACGTCTAGTCCCTGATTTACGCAAATCTATGGATGGGAAAATGCGTTTTTCAGATAGCTTGCGGTCGAGTAACAGTTCCATATTACCAGTGCCTTTGAATTCTTCGAATATGACATCGTCCATTCTGGATCCTGTCTCGATTAGTGCTGTTGCGAGAATAGTCAGCGACCCGCCTTCTTCAATGTTCCTTGCCGCTCCAAAAAACCTTTTCGGTCTATGAAGTGCATTTGGATCAAGACCTCCAGAAAGCGTTTTACCGCTTGATGGCATCACCAGATTATAGGCTCTGGCAAGTCTAGTGATACTGTCAAGCAAAATGACGACATCTTTCTTTTGTTCAACAAGTGCTTTGGCTCTACTGAGCACCATCTCGGCGACTTTTATATGATGCGACGGCAATTCGTCAAACGTGCTGTAGACGACGTCAGCATTGATGGATCGTTTCATGTCGGTGACTTCCTCTGGCCTCTCATCAATCAAAAGGACAATCAGTTCGACTTCTGGGTAGTTCGTGGATATGGCTTTGGCGATTTTCTGCAGTAGAATCGTTTTACCGGATTTAGGCGGCGCAACAATAAGTCCACGTTGTCCTTTGCCTATAGGTGAAACGAAGTCTATGATTCTCATCGCGTGTTCGTCAGAACTTCTCTCCAGCCTGAATCTCGATTTGGGATAAAGGGGGGTGAGATCCTCAAACTTTGGTCTTTTGTAATCCGACCTCGGTCGGTCTCCATTGATCTTACCTACACGTAAAAGCGCGTTGAAACGCTCACCTGCGTTGGGCGGTCTAGTCAATCCTGAAATTTTATCCCCTGTTCTCATGGAAAATTTACGGATTTGGGATGGTGAGACATAGACATCTCTCTCACTTGAGAGAAAGTTTTCGAATCTCAAAAATCCATACCCTTGTTCAATGATCTCCAGAACACCTTCCACTTCTTCTTGTGGGTTGTGTCTTGGCTTTGGCTTGTTCTCATCTTCAAGGGACCTCAGCACTTCTGGATATTCCTTATATTCTATTGAAGAAAAAGATGCTTCATCATTTTCATTTTCTATTCCGGAGTCCGCTGGAACCTCATCTTCGACACTGTCGGTGTTGCCATTGACAATCAAATCGATCAGCTCATCTTTTTTGTACTGAGTAATGTGTAAAAAACCCATTGCTTTTGCAATTTCGCGTAAATCGGCAACTTTTTTCAGCCTTAGTGTTTCAATTTCCATTTTCGCCTCCGGTGCATATATTAAATCCACGCAACAATTCAAATCTGACGTTTAAGTGTATTCATTTTGTGATATATTCTATATTAAAGGTTTACTCAATATTATCACAATTCAATCCCTTTATCAAACGGTGGTGAGACAATGAAAATTAAACATAAATTATATATGTTCCTTATGTTGGGTCTTATGGTTCTACTCAGCTCACAGGAAGTGCATGCAAATACTCTCTACCCAACGATGGGTGGCGAAGTTCAGAAAGTGAAATTGTATTTATCAGGTGGCGATACCGCTTTCACACCTTCGGCATTTGTCATCAACGATGAGGTTATGGTACCTGCAAGAGCTTTTTTTGATACCATCGGCGCACAAGTCTATTGGTTTGGGGACAGCAGTGAGTTTGTAAGCTACAAAGACAACACCTTCTCAAAATTTAAGGCTGGAAGCGATTTTGCCATGATCAATGGAAAACCTGTTGCACTACCCGTTCAAATTCTAATATCTGGTGAAGAGGTTTTGGTGCCGCTTAGCACGCTCACATCCGCATACGATTTGACCTATTCTCGTGACCGGCTGAATCAATCAGTCACCATGAACTTCAGGGATGATGTGGCGCAGTATCGTGAAATAGGATTTTATCATTATAAAAGAGTGCGTGTACCAGACTGGGGCATCAGCTTTTACATGCCTGAATTTTGGGAACCTATTGATGATGAATTTGCCACTTTCGGATTTGTCACCGAATACGAACATTATCTGTTGAATGTCAAATTGCTCCCTCTCGACGAAAATTTCACTAGTGCGATAGTGCTTGGCAACTTGATTGAAAATCTCGAGTACGCTTATGGGGATCAACTGAGCATCACAGGTTCAAAAGTAATTCAAGCAGGTGATTATAGAGCAACTGCACTCTACTATTCAATTAACAACAATGACGAAGTCACGTACCAGATTTTATATGTATTCTTTCAAAACAACATTGGTTACGTTTTTACCGCGATATACACTGACATCAATGACATCACGGAAAGTCGAGAGATCTTCGATACGGTCATCAGCACTTTTGAAATCAACAGGTTATCAATTAACACAATCAATGAACACTATGTTGAATTCGATAGTTTTTTCGAGTATGATATCGCTTTGGTTGATAAGATATATTCCAACATACAAGTGGAAAATCAATTCAGATTTCGTGGTACATTGGATCCCAAGGATAAAGCAGTAGGTTTCTATCTCTCTGTAACAAAAGATTCCGATAGGACTGACTACTATGTTCCCATTGTATCCGGTGCTTTTGATGCTACAATTTATACCCCATTTGGACTTGGAAAACACAATATTAGAGTATTTCTTGACGAAACCGGTGAACTTGAGTCCGCTCTTGACGTTATAGACACTCTTGAAAGCGAGTCAACTCTTTCACTGGACAATTTCATAGATTTCGCGCTTCTTGGCAACCTAAATGTCAACACCAGCAAACCTTTGATGCACTTCAGTGTGATCAACATATCAAGTGATCCCATCAAGAATCTTCTGCCTTCAGAGTTCATCGACTTTGACAGACCTGAGATTTATGCTTTGACAACCAGACTCACTTACAATCTGACCAGTGAATACGCCAAAGCGAGAGCCATTTATGAATGGGTTTACGACAACTATACTTTGACCGACAAGACTTTCGAAGGTGGATTCCTTTCCATTTATGAACTGATAGAGACCACAAGTGCCAATGAAGTTGAAATTTGTATGCTTTATGCCGGACTACTCAGAGCAAATGACATACAGGCGAGAATCGTCAGGGGTTCTTTTGAGGAAAACTCAGATTACTGGGTCGAAACGTATATCAACGGCAAATGGCTCGTAGCAGACATTGCTCAGGACATTACCGAACGCGGTGAGGATGGATCATATCGATTCAATCTTTCTAGAAGTTCACATTATTCGAATTATCTGAGTACGGAGATATTGCCATTTTAAAAAAAATATAAAGGAGTGCGATAAAATCGCACTCCTTTATATTTCGCGTAGTTTCAATTTTCCGCAAAGCGGAAATATT
>JAWSUW010000150.1:0-8567 GCA_033549245.1 Bacillota bacterium
AGCCCCGGTCGTTTGTATTAAGCTAGCATTTTTCTCATGATCTTTCTACGAAAATAAAATGATACACTACCTAATAGCCTCATGATGCCCACGATGACAAGTGCGGTTTTCAATGAGGTTTTTTCCATTATGGCGACACCGATGATTGGTGCGATGGTTGCGGAAATGGAGATGAGGGTGTTGTATATGGAAATGATCGTCGTCCTATTTTTGGAGGGAGTGACATCGAGGAGCATATTGAAAAGGACTAAGACTGTTCCTGTGATGGAGACTCCAATTATTATGTTGAACACCACGAGCATGTAAAGTGAATCGCTGAAGACGTAGAGGATTGGGGTGATGCTCATCCCGAATGTGGCGATGACGATGGCGATGGTATTGCCATATTTGTCAGCGAATTTTGCCCAGTGAGTGGCAGTAAGTATTGCGGACAATCCTCCAGCAATGGAGACGGCACTCAGCCAAGCTTCGTTTGCGCCGAGCACATTGATCATATATATGTTGAAAAGTGGCCAGCTCATTTGCCATCCGAAATGAAACAAAAGTGAACAGGCAAAGAACAATTTGAATTCTTTGCTGCCGGCAACAAAATTGATACCGTCCTTCAAAACAGCGTAGAATTTCCCTTTGATCATGGGAGTGACTGCGCTGCTTTCTATTTTAAAGCGCTTGAAACTCAAAAATTCAAATATACCAAACGCAAACGCGATGACAAAGAAAATCTGATAGAGCCAAATGACTTCTTGATCCGTACTCGGAAGTCTAGTCAATAATTGGCCTGAAATCAATGTGATGATTAACCTAAAGACGTCTGAGTACTTGTTGCGGAGACTCATTGCCTTGCCGCGCTCCCGTGGTTCAAAAATATCGCCGACACAGGACTGATATCCCATCATATATATGGATCCTGGAAAGTTCATGATTCCGATCAGACCGATAAACAGCCAAGGTTTCGATATGTGATCAATCACCGGAACAATCGCCAGTGCCAAGAAGAAAAACTTGTGAATGAGCATGATCCACTGGGTGCTTCTCTGTTTGTTTCCCAGAGCCTCGATCAATAGCGCTCCAGGAATCAAAGCGAATATGCTGACAAACGCCGGCCACGAGTTCAAATAGGCGAGTTGATAATCTGTTGCCCCTAGGCGCATTGCAAATTTCGCAAAGTATGGATTGACCAGGTTCGTTGCAACTGCTAGTGCGATACCGTTATAAATGTTGATTTGCAAGTTGTCATTCAGGTTCAGTTTAGGTCTCAACTCAGCTAGCGATTTCCTACGCATATAGCCTCCATGAAATTTCGATATTCGAAACACATTATCATTATAAACCATGTATTGCAAAATACAAGGTACCAATTTGTACCTGTCCCCAATTGTAATTTTGACCTTAATATTTTCCTGCTCTTCCTGCCTTCCCTGCATTCCCTGCCCTATCCTATTCATCTAATGAAAAAATCCCAAATATTTACATTTACCCTTTGACTTATTGGAAAATTATGGTAATATTAACTTACACCAAATTCCCAAATATTAGGAGGTTATCATGAATCAAGTCAGTTTGGTAGGAAGACTCACACTCAGTCCGGAATTAAGAACATTCCAGGACGGCAACTGTGTCACTAAGTTCAACATCGCCATCGATCGTTATCTGGCAACAGCACAAAAGGAAGAAAAGAAAAGCGAAGGCAAAGCGACGGCGGATTTCCCAAGAGTCATCGTTTGGGGCAAGCAAGCCGAAAATTGTTGCAAGTATCTTAAAAAAGGAGCAATGGTGAGCATTGTTGGAAGGGTAGCCACATCCACTTTTGAAAATGCAGATGGGGACAATGTATACCTCACGGAAATCGTCGCGGACCGTGTCCAATTCCTTGAACCTGCAGGATCTGAAAAAAGGAAGTCACAGGACCAGGAGCCTATATTTAGTTAACAAAATGAAATAATAAGGGACTTTGGACCCATATTGAATAATTTGACTGGTGTTTTTGTTGATTACGTAATATAATACAATTTGATGAATAATAGAGATTAGGTGAATTGATGAGGAAATTAGAAGTTTCAAAGCTTGAAACCGGTATGATTCTCTTCGAGGATGTGTATGATGAGGACGGCATTTTGCTGATTGGTTCAAATACGACACTCCACGGAATGCATATTGATTTCTTGACTCGTAAGTTGGTAGATTACGTATATATCAAAGACACAGTTAACGAAGACGCCGCGGTTTATGAATCGCGTCCCGCACAAATAGAAGCAGCAGGTCAACTTGCAGTAGAGGAAAAGTACAAAAAGACAGTAGAAAAATTCAAAGAGATCTATAAGAGTTATAAACTTGGTCGTGTGCCGGTATTCGAAGTGCTTGATGACACGGTGGAGCCACTTTTTGAGTCTGTCATGAACGATGACAGCTTTGCAAGACGCATATGGCAGATCCATGCTTATGACGATTATACCTTTGACCATTCCGTTCGTGTTTCCATGATTTCTGGATTACTTGCAAAATGGTGCGGTCTTGATATCAACATGATCAAAGAGGCCACAATGGCCGGACTCATGCACGATGTCGGCAAATGCAATATCCCGGATGAGATTCTCAACAAGCCTGGTGAGTTGACCGCCGAAGAATTCAAAGTAATGAAAACGCATTCCATTTTAGGTTACATTTTGATCAAGGACATCACTAAGTTATCCAACAATGTTCAAATGGCTGTTCTTCAGCATCATGAACGCGTTGATGGCTCCGGTTATCCACACGGACTCATGGGCAAGGACATCAATTACCTTGCCAAAATTGTAGCGGTCGCTGACGTTTATTGCGCTATGACACAAGATCGTGTTTACAAAGCAGGCGTGCATCCGTTCGAAGCCATGTCGTATATCATAAATAAATGCCATGACACATTGGATTTTGCAATATCTAAAACGTTTTTAGGCAATGTAGCATACTTTTACATCGGTCACAAAGTGACTCTGACGAATGGCCACTCGGGCGAAATCATCATGACTTATAAGGATGATCCATCAAGACCAATGCTTCGCATCGGCGAAGAATACATCGACATGAGAAGACACTTGTCGCTTGAAATTGAAACAGTTTGGGACGAATAAGTCCATAATCAGCCAGGGTGCATTAATGTACCCTGTTTTTTTACGTATTTCTTGCACGGCGAGCACAAAATTTGATATGATAAAGAGCGAGAGTAAACATTTAAGAGGTGGCCTATGAACAAAACGAATTACAACAATGAGAGCATTACATCTTTAAAAGGTGCGGATCGTGTCCGAAAAAGACCTTCAGTCATATTTGGCTCCGATGGTCTCGAAGGATGTCAGCATTCTTTTTTTGAGATACTGTCCAATTCAATCGATGAAGCGCGCGAGGGCTATGGTAAAGAAATCGTCGTCATCAGACATTCGGATTGGTCTGTAACGGTAATCGACCAAGCGAGAGGCATACCTGTTGACTATAACCCGAAAGAAGAAAAATACAACTGGGAGCTTGTTTTTACAGAGATGTACGCAGGCGGCAAATACAACAACAACGATTCGGACGTGTACGAGTACAGTTTGGGACTCAACGGTCTTGGCCTGTGTGCGACGCAATACAGCTCCGAGTACATGGACGTTGTCATCAACAGAGACGGATTTGAATACACACTGAAATTCCAAAAAGGCAATATCGCAGAAGACGGATTTCAAAAGGTACCTGCCAAAACCAAAAAGACAGGTTCAAAGATCAAATGGCGCCCTGACCTCGACGTATTTAAGGAAATTGAGATTCCGTTGGATTATTACCAGGACGTCATCAAAAAGCAATCCATCGTCAACCCGGGGATTCGCTTTATCCTAAAAGATGAGGCATCTGATCTCGCTTTTGAGTACCTTTATGAAAACGGCATCAAGGA
This sequence comes from Bacillota bacterium, assembly GCA_033549245.1. GTDB lineage: Bacteria > Bacillota > Clostridia > Peptostreptococcales > Acidaminobacteraceae > Fusibacter_D. The sequence goes on from JAWSUW010000150.1 coordinate 3,905, forward strand.
TTATATCAAAGAATATGTTGACGAAAATAACTTCACCGATGTCATCTATTTTGAAGAACAAGGTGTCGGACGTGACCGTGAGGACATGAAGGACTACAAAGTCAAGACTCAGGTGGCGTTCACATTCAGCAACACCGTTCAGCTTCTTGAGTATTTCCATAACTCGAGTTACCTCGAGCATGGTGGATCGCCGGATCGTGCCGTTAAAAATGCATTGATTTATGAAATTGATAAATTAATCAAGCAGATGAACAAATACACCAAAAATGAAAAGAAGATTTCTTTTGTGGACATCCAGGACAGCTTGGTGCTCGTGACCAACAGTTTTTCTACGATCACAAGCTATGAGAATCAGACAAAGAAATCCATTACCAATAAATTCGTTCAGGACTTCATGACAGAAGTCATCAAAAGAAATCTTGAGATCTATTTCATAGAAAACAAGGACCAGGCGGAACGCATCGTCGATCAAATTCTGATCAACAAACGCTCCAGAGAAAAAGCGGAAACGACCAGACTCAATCTGAAGAAAACGCTTGGCAGTAAAATGGACGTGACAAATCGCGTTAAAAAATTCGTGGATTGCAGAATCAAGGAACCATCACAAAGAGAAGTCTACATCCTTGAAGGTGACTCGGCACTCGGTGCTTGTAAGCTTGCTAGAGATAGTGCGTTCCAAGCGCTCATGCCCATCAGAGGAAAGATACTCAATTGTCTCAAAGCGGATTACGATAAAATCTTCCAATCTGAAATCATCATCGACTTGATCAAGGTACTTGGGTGTGGAGTGGAAATCAAATCGCGCCACAATAAAGACCTGGATACTTTCAACTTTGACAATCTGAAATGGGACAAAGTCATCATCTGTACGGATGCCGACGTCGATGGTTTCCACATCAGAACGATGCTTTTGACCATGATCTACAGATTGATTCCGACATTGATTGACGAGGGCAAAGTGTTCATTGCCGAATCTCCGCTCTTCGAGATCACAACAGGTGATGGAAAGACATTCTTTGCATATGACGAAAAAGAGAAGAACGATTTTCTGAAGAAAACCACGAAAAAAGTCAACATACAACGCTCAAAAGGACTTGGTGAGAATGATCCGGATATGATGTGGCACACCACCATGTGTCCTGAAACCAGACGACTCATCAGAGTGACGGCTGATAACATCTTTGAGACACAAAAAATGTTTGAAGTCCTCCTCGGAGACGATTTGATCGGCAGAAAAGAATTTATCGAAGACAACGGCGAGTTATACCTCGAAATGTTGGATTTGAGCTAATAAGGAGTAATACCAGATGAAACAACCCAGCATGCAAGATCATCCATACGTGGATCAGAGAATCGTAGAGACACTTGAAAAGAACTTTATGCCTTATGCGATGAGTGTAATTGTTTCCCGTGCTATTCCTGAAATAGATGGCTTCAAGCCGGCACACAGGAAAATTCTTTACACCATGTATAAAATGAAACTTTTGAAAGGCAATAAAACAAAATCCGCAAATGTCGTCGGTCAGACCATGAAGCTCAATCCCCATGGCGATCAAGCGATTTATGCGACGCTCGTACGTTTGACCCGTGGCAATGATGCACTCCTTTTGCCATTCATTGATTCCAAAGGTAACTTCGGTAAAGTCACCTCAAGAGACATGAAATTCGCCGCAGCCAGATACACAGAAGTCAAACTGGATGCCGTTTGTGAAGAATTGTTCCTTGATATTGACAAAAATACGGTAGAGTTTGTGGATAACTACGACGGTTCCATGAAAGAACCCACATTACTTCCAACAACTTTCCCCAATATACTAGCGAACCCCAACAAAGGGATTGCCGTCGGTATGGCCAGTAACTTCCCAAGTTTCAATCTAAAGGAACTCTGTGAAGCAACAATCGCATTTACCCAGGACCCTGATGTAGATCTTATTAAGATTATGCCAGCTCCTGATTTTCCAACAGCTGGAGAATTGGTTTACTCACAGAGCGAAATGCGCAAGATCTATGAAAATGGCGTAGGCTCGTTCAAGATGCGTGGAAAGATAGAGTACCTCAAACGCGAGAACATGCTTGAAATCACAGAAATTCCGTATACTACTACTGTTGAGCAGATTATTGACAAAATCATCGAGATGATCAAAGCCGGTAGAATCAAAGAAATCAATGACGTTCGTGACGAAACGGACCTCAAAGGTCTGAAGATTGCCATAGATTTGAAGCGTGGTACGGATCCGGATAAATTGATTGCGAAACTTTTCAAATTCACAACGCTTGAAGACAGCTTCCCGTGCAACATGAACCTGCTCATCAACGGCAGACCAAAAGTGCTCGGTGTCAAAGCGATCATCAACGAATGGCTTATTTTCAGAAGACTCTGTATCAAGCGTGGTGCGGAGTTCGACATAGAACGATTGAAAGAAAGACTTCATTTATTATATGGTCTCAGAAAAGTGCTGCTCGACATTGATCTTGCTATCAAGATCATCCGTGAAACGAAAACGGACAAGATGGTACTTCCCAACTTAATGGAAGCCTTTGAAATTGATGAGCCTCAAGCCAATTTCGTTGCGGACATCAAACTGAGAAACCTGAACCAAGAGTACATCCTTTCTCGAGTGGATGATATTGAGTCCCTTGAAAAGGAATTGAAAAGACTCGAGGAATTGATTGCAAGTGACAAGAAAATCGACAAAGTCATCGTCAAAGACTTGACTAGAATCATCAAACAGTATGCTAAACCGAGACGATCCACATTGGTTTCGCCGGAGGACATCATCACACATGATGCTGAGGAGCAAATCGAAGACTACAACCTTAAGATCTTCTTCACGGCACATAACTACTTCAAGAAAGTGTCTTTGGTTTCATGGCGTTCAAGTGGAGACCATAAAATAAAGGAAGAAGATGAGATCCTCCAGGAACTTGATGGTACGAACAAGGACGAAATCCTATTCTTCACCAATCAAAACAATGTATATAAGATGAAGATGCATGAAATCGATGATCACAAGGTCAGCAGTCTTGGTGTCTATCTTCCGAATATATTGGAACTTGATGATAAAGAAGAAGTTCTATATTGCGTGCTCACAGGCGATTTCAAAGGCCATATGTTGTTCGGCTTTGAAAATGGTAAGGTGGCACGTGTTCCTCTTGAATCTTATAAGACGAAGACGAACCGCAAGAAACTCATCAAAGCATACTCAGATGAAGCGAAACTCATTCGAATGGAATTTTGCCTGGATGATGAAGATCTCACCATGATCCGCGAGGATGAAAAGGGAGAGGTCAGAGCAATCATCTTCAAGTCAGGCCTTGTCACTGAAAAAATCACCAAGAACACCAAAGGCATACAAGTCTTCAGAATGAAAAAGCGCAGCTTGATCTCAGGATTCTTCAAAACTGAGAGACATCCATTCGAAAACCTTGACAGGTATAGAATCAGTGATGTTCCTAAATCTGGTGAAGCGCTGGATCCATTTGAGAAGATGACATTCAACAAATGGAACAAGTGATTGCTCTGATTGTTGTTTAAGTTTGCTATTATTGGGCATATAAAAAAGGGACGAAGCACTTTAGAGGAGGTAAGCTTATGAATGTGAGGACTAAAAGGTGTTTGAAGGTATTATCAGTTCTGGTTACTGTGGCTCTGATCGCCAAAGCGAGTTATGAACTCAAATGGTGTGACTTGCTATGGGGAATTTTCAGACTGGAGACACATCCTGAGAAAGTTCAAAGCGTATCACTAAAGTCTTTGGCGTTTGTAACACTCACTCGCCATGAGATTGCTTTCCTACATGCCATGAGTGAGCGAGGATGGTTGTTCGTGAAGCATTACGGACGAGGTATGATATTTGAAAAAGAAGGTTATGAGATCTTGATCACCAAAAGAGACTTCTTTAATAGATATTCTTTCTATGAAGTAACGACTCGCGAGATCTTTGAAGCCATATAAACAGTATGGATGATCCACATGATCTTAGCATAAACTGTCAAAGTTTTAGGCCGAAGGTGGCTACACCTTCGGCTTTTTGATTGAAATACCAACGATTGATAGAAATCTGAATATTTAGAATAGATATTCTTTTATCAACATAAAAAAAAACCTCGAAAACGTCTTGACACTAGATTTCCGAGATGTTATTATTATCAAGTCGCTTCACGGCGGCAAACAAAAACATCATAAAAATAGCAAGTCGAATTTGTTGGAAATGTATTGACAATGAATAAACGGTTTGATATAATGATGAAGCTGTCACCGTTGGTAACACTACGGTATAGCGAATTATAGAACCTTGAAAATTGAACAGCTTAAATGAAATGCCAAACGCAAGTTCTCTCTGGTGAGCAATCACTGGATAGAAAAGTGATAACGGGTTTCGAAAGAAACCAAAAGAACTAAGTTAGCAACATAATGAGTCAAAAACTTTAAATTAAGAGTTTGATCCTGGCTCAGGATGAACGCTGGCGGCGTGCCTAACACATGCAAGTCGAGCGAGAATTGATGGAATGAGGACTTCGGTCCGAGTGAAGTCGAGGAAAGCGGCGGACGGGTGAGTAACGCGTGGGTAACCTGCCCCATACAATGGGATAGCCACTGGAAACGGTGATTAATACCATATGAAGCTTTATAATCGCATGATTTAAAAGCTAAAGATTTATC
>JAWSUW010000151.1:0-8453 GCA_033549245.1 Bacillota bacterium
ATCTGATTACTTCCAAGTTTTATTTCTATAGCAACCCAATCTCCATTAACTAGTTCAATGACAGAATCAATCTCGTTTCCATCATAATCTTGATAATGATACAATTTTGCATTAAATGACTCGGCATAAATTCGCAAATCTCTCTCACATAGTGCTTCAAAAAGAAAACCAAGTGTATTCAAATCGTTAATAAGCATATCCTTGGATACATTAAGTAATGCACCGGCTAGTGATGGATCAACAAAATGTCTTTTGTCTAATTGTTTTATCCTGGTTGACGATCTAATATTTGAAGAAAAGGCTTTCAGGTTTTCAATTAAAAACATTCTTTCAAAAAGAGTCAAATACAATGCAATAGTATCATTATCCAAGTCTTCTTCATCATTTTCTTTAATATCTTTTCTTAAAGTATTCATAGATACAGTAGTACTTTCGTTTCGAGCCAATGACTTTAGGAGTAAATTCATTTTTCTAGTATTCCTGTTGATTCCTTCAAGTCGGTAAATATCATGATTGATAATTGCATTCAAATACTCTCTCGCTATGATCGTATCTTCAGCCTCTTTGACATCTAAGCTTCCTGGCCAACCACCTCTAATGATCAATTTTATAATCGAATCTAAACTTACCTCTGGGGTAACAATGTTTTTATAATTTTCATTACAGATCTCTTCAAGAGAAACCTGCCCTGATGAATCTTTTGATTCATACAAAGACATAGGTCTCATCCTTAAAGTTGAAATTCTCCCTGCACCACTATGCAGTATCCCTTTTTGAGCAGGAGTAGCTGAACCTGTTAAAATGAATTGACCCTTTTCACCTCTTTGATCCACTTCAAATCTTACAGCATCCCATAGCTCAGGAACTTCTTGCCATTCATCTATTAGCTTTGGTGCATCACCTTCTAAGACTAATTTAGGATCTATTTTTGCTAGCGACTTGTTTTGAAAATTTCCTGAAGGGTCTCCCAGAAATATTTTGCTTTTACTATAAGTGTTAGCTGTCCATGTTTTGCCACACCACTTGGCACCCTCGATACATACTGCACCAAATGTTTTTAAATGGCTCTCTACAGTTTTATCAATGATTCTTGGCAAATAATTTTTATTATTCATTTGTCACTTCACCTCAGTATTAGTATACAACCAATCGGTTACTTTTGCAATTTTCATTCGGTTGTTTTCTGAAATTTCATTCGGTCATATTCATATGACAAAAACTGCTTGTCGAGTCATGATTAGACTAAATTCGACTCGACAATTTCAAATGATATAATAAAAACTCCTGCACATGGTCTCTTTGCAGGAGTTCACCTTCTATTTTCTATATTTATCTTCAATCACCACATACCGCTCGTGATTAATCTTGTCCCACTCCGTCTTCTTATAGTTCAGACACTTGATCCATTCATTGAGCCAAACCGGATCATACTCTCTGAAGGATACCCAAAGTGATAATCGTCCACAATTTCCTCAAGCTTTATAGTGAACCACCAATCGTCCCCAAAATCATAGTTGTATCTGATTTCCTTGTGCTTTTCCAGATAATCATCGATCTTAAGTCCAGTCGGCTTTCTCACCTCTTTTTTCAATCTCTCCTGATACGGCTCCTCAAACTCAAGCAGTTCCGGCTCCATCGTTCGAAGCTTTTCTTCGAACATCTTCTTGTTTTTCTTGTAAAACTGATGAGCCAAATAAGCCTCTTCATCATTGGTAACAATCCTATTCTCTTCCACTAGATCGAATTCAAACAGATGGATCGCCGTGTGAGGATAACCACTACTGAAATTCGTCACGCTTTGAATCACATCATGAAGTCTATTGAACGTTGCGCCGGCAGGCATGATGACCTTTCTCCATATCAATGGGTCCGATTCTTCCAGTTCAATCCTGATTATATAAGATTTCATTTGCATCTCCTCCATCGGTCTTTTGTTACACCACTAATGCTGGTTCTTGTTTAAGGAAAATATAAGCACTGCTTATATTTTCAGTATTCACCGTCATTAAGCAAAATTCGTTCATGGTTGTTTTTACTTGCATTATATCCAATCCAGCGATATTCACTATATTCTTCAATATTCATTCATTTCTCAAACCTCTTGTCCATAACTAGTATGATTTATCTGTTGGAATAGTATTTTTGATTTTTACTCGTCGGCTTCTCAGGGAGAGTCATTTTAACTAGTCCACCATTAATTAATGGATTGAGAATTTTCGTTCTAAAATAACCTCTATTATTAAGCTTCAAAAATTTTTGCATTTCTTCTCGAGTCCTCGGAACTTTACAAAATTCTAATAATCTATTTATATTCTCATCATTTAAACTGTTATCTTGGTTGGTATCTTGGTTGGTATCTTGGTTGGTATCTTGGTTGGTATCTTGAGGAACTAAAGGAATAATTGTCTTAAATACATCTCCCTCGATGAATTCAGGGTCGGCACCAGAATAGATCTTGTTATACTTATATATGTTTCTGACTCCTGAACCAAGTTCATCAACCCAACCTATTTCTTTAAAGAATTTTGCGATCTTAGGATTCTTGGGATAAGGTGAAAAGTCCTCAGGATCAATAATTCCATTACCATGAGGCTTGTTGCCATTTTCGATATAGACTCTCTCTCTTTCTATAACCATTTTAGCTGGAAAAGGATTGAAGAATTCTCTATGAATCAACAAGTTAGTAATTGCTTCCCTGAAAATTTTATCTCTGATACTGATTCTTTGGGTCCCCTCTAGATAAAATTTGTCATCGAGATGTTTAGAAACAAACTGCATCAGTCTCTCATAGCTACTTAAAAGATTAACCCTTATGTCATCCCGATCATCATACCGGTCAAGGTTTTCCCTTCTCATAATCGCATCTGTTCTAAAGTGAGGAAGTGCTGTTTGTATCATAAGTTCACTTCCAAAAATCAAAATTCCAGCAAGGGTAATGCCTTGTTTGCCTGTGTTTAGATCCTTTAGATACATTCCTGCACTCTTCAATATATCGATATTGTCCATTGAAGCCCACGGGTGATCTGGTCTCATATTTCCAACTATTTTTCGAACCCTTGTAAATAATCCGTCTTCCAACTCATCCAAATCAGCATACGGAAAAATTCTATTTTCTGTATATGTGCTTTGCTTTTTCAATTGCTCTATAGAATCTTTGTCGACACCAACTACATCACCGTTATCCTTGACACCCAGGAAAAGATGTCCTCCATGACGATTCAGCAACGAGCAAACCGATTCATAGACATCTTTATTCAGCTTTTTTTTGCTCTCTTTAAATTCTACAGTGATGCTTTCACCACCACTGATTATTTCTTTCAACTTTTCATTTTTCATATTGATCACCTTTAATATGGCTCAATTTTTTTGTTTGTTCATGGAGTAGTTTTCTAACCTATTGTATTTTTTCTATTCTCTCTTCACTTGTAATATATCATAACAGTGATTTAAATCCAATAACTCTTAAACCAATTTGTGGTTGCCATCCTCAACTATATTGTCTAGTTTTCCATCATGCCATTGGTATCAACGAGACCATATATAATGTCATAATTAGACAAGTATATCGCCTCCTTGATCCGTTATTTCAAATAGCCCTTCCGGTACCATCAGTTCCCATTCACTATTATAAAAGCTATCGTTCTTTGCATCACTAACGAGGTACCGTCTGCTTTTTCCTATTTTACCTTTGCAATATTCTATGAACTCCTTTGATAACTGCATCTCTTTTCGATAATGATCAAGGAGATATCCAACCCGTTGATATAATCCCTGGATATCATATATATCAAGATATCGCTTCAGTTTCTTTTCATCCATGTAATGGATTCCTTCTAAGCAGTTCAATAATTCTTCAAATCCGCCTATTTTATTGAAATCCCTTATACTATCAACAACTGTCCGTTCCATATCAGTTATTCTAATTCCGGTGGTGTTCTTTGCCTCAAAAACACCCTCACTCATTCTAGATGCAATATATTTGTAAGTTACATAATCATATTCAAAATGATTGAACTTTGTTTCAGATGAAACATACACTTCATAGAATACTTGATTCGCCAACCCATAATACTCAAAAGCACTGTGATGAGAGATATATGCAGTGTCGGTTATGGCGCAAGCAATTTGATAACGAGTTGCCACAAGCTGCCCTGTTGTCGGGTTGACTACAGAGTATATGCTCTTTCGTATCTTTTTGACCAGATCTTTTTTCATTAAACGGTCCAACTGCGAATAAGCTGTCTTTTCATTACCTACAAGTTTCTTTACATCAACGATTGTAAAAACCGGATACTTCGCCAATTCAGTCAACACATCCACTTAGTTCACCTCATTTTTTAATTTCGGCATGATTTTCTTCGTTTTCGAAGAATAACGTTCCGTTTTTAAAAAAATGTGTCGAAAAACTTATCCTTGTCACCCATGAATAGATGTTCAACATAACGATTCAGCAACGAGTCGTGCTTTATATTCTTATATATGCACATTTTTTAAAAGTTTTTCGTCCATACTCGAACAACTATTGATTTAATGTCTTTTTTCAGTTATAATTCTACTAAAGGGGTGGTATTATGAAAAATAGAGATCTGTATCTCAATCAACTTATAAAGTTCAGAGACAAAAATTTAATCAAGGTCATCACCGGTTTAAGACGGTCTGGCAAATCAACTTTACTTTCACTTTTTGAAAATCATCTGATTACAAGCGGTGTAAATAAGGACCAGATTATCCGAATGAACTTTGAGTCTTTTCAGTTCGATGAAATTACATCGTACAAAGAACTCCATGCTTACATAAATGATTGCATGACCGACAAAAATAAAAAGTATTATTTACTTCTCGATGAAGTCCAACAGGTATCCTCATGGGAAAAAGTAATCAATTCTTTTCTAGTGGATGCCAATGTCGACATCTATATAACCGGCTCAAACGCCTACCTACTGTCTTCTGAGCTTTCCACATTACTATCGGGGCGATATGTTGAGATCAAAATGCAACCTTTATCCTTCAAGGAATATGTGGACTTCTTAGGACCGGATGACGCAAGCATTCTATCTGAAAAATTCAACCAATACCTTCAGTATGGTGGTTTGCCCACTGTAGTGCAGCTGCTAGAAAATCCAGACACCATCGGACCATTTCTGGAAGGGATTTATAATACCGTACTCATGAAGGATGTTATTGAACGAAACGAGGTCAGGGATGCTGCTCTCCTTGAAAACATTCTAAAATACATCGCCGCCAATATTGGGTGTATTGTCTCCACTAAGAAAATAAGCGATTATCTCACCAGTAGTGGTAGAAAAACAACCAGCGATACCATTGATAATTATCTAAAAATGCTTGAAAATGCATTTATCATCTATAAAGCAAACCGCTATGACCTAAAAGGAAAGATGTACTTAAAAACACTCGAAAAGTATTACATCGTAGACATTGGAATCCGCAACAGACTTATCCGCCTTCAGGGAACAGATTATGGCCATATTTTAGAGAACATCGTTTATCTTGAACTGTTAAGACGCGGCTACGAAGTTGCCATCGGCAAAATCGGTACACTGGAAATTGACTTCGTCGCAACCAAATCTGATGAGAAAATCTACTATCAGGTTTCTGCAACAATCATGAATGAAGATACAAGAGATCGGGAGCTTAGACCCCTTAAATCCATCTCTGATAATTATCCAAAGTATATTTTGACCATGGATCAAACCATCTTCAATGACTACTCTGGAATCAAAGTAATCAATATCATCGACTTCTTGCTCGAGAAATAAATTTGTGATTACCACCCTCAACTATGCCCAAAAAATTAATATTTAGGGTATAGTTGATGGTAAATAAAAAACGGATCACAGTCCGTTTTTTTGTTAACTTCCAGAGATTTTACGACTAAAGCACCTGAAAGCGACAAGATATCACCTCTTACAGGTGCTTGTTAAATATAATCAAGTACATCTGGATTTCGAATTAATTCGATAACATCTTCCAGTGATTTATCACTCTTTTGGTACGCTTCATATAATGTAGCCATTACTCGCTCCGCTTTTCGTTCTTTTTCTTTCTACTTCATTAATATTTTCCAATAATCTTCACCCTATTCTTCTTCGGAATCTCTTTTTCCCTCAATGAATTGCAATATCTCCTCATAGCTTCTTGGGCTTTCAGCAATTGCCTTCAGTAGTTCCTCGCTTTGTATTTTACATGTGCCGGGTCAATATTAAACGCGCTGAGTATCACTTTTTGTGTCTTTGTTACTGCATGATCCAAGCGATATACATTGTCCAGCTGCCGTATCATTTCTATTTTCTCCAGTTCTCTAATCGCTGCCGGAACCGTAAGATAATTAGGCTTTTTAATCAATTCTTTCGCCTTATTCTTTAATGCCGTATAGATTTTACATCGAATAATCAATGCTATGAAACCAATAAATATTTTTGTAGATGCAGCTTCTTCTGACGCCACTCGCAAGCTACCATTGCCTAAATAAGATTTATCTGCCCGAAATACTTTTTCCGATGCATCTCTGTTTTTATACAATCCGATTGCCTCTTTAGCAGCCATCTTTTCTGGAAGTTGACAATTTTATAAATTATCACATACTTAGCAAAAAAGCTATAAGATTTTTATGAATAATTCCATCTCGAGTCAAAGTAACACGATCTAATGTAATTACATATTTCGGATAATTATCATTAATGCTCTCCAATGCACCAAATTCACGTTCTATTACATTTTCATCGCTTAACAAATATGCAGCCTGAATATAAATTTTTTCTTCACCCTTTTGAGCAATGAAGTCGACTTCACCTTTATAAGTTTTCCCAATGTATACCTGATAGCCTCTCGCGATTAGTTCATTGTAGCAGATTGTCTCAACAATATAATTATACTCATCTTTAATACGATTCTTCTTTATTTGAAAAAATCCCAGATCACATACATACGTTTTCTCTTCATATGCCAATATCTTCTTACCACGTATATCGTATCTAGAAACTTTATCACATATACATGCATCGACGATATATTTCAGATAATCATATACAGTTGGAGCAGAAATCGATTGGCGATCATCTGTAAGAGAAAGAGCAATCGCGTTACCTGAAATCGTTGTTGACGAATTTGCAACGACATACTCTAATACTTTTTCTAATGCAACTGGCGAAGCCACTTTATTTCTCATGATGATATCTTTCAAAACAACTGAATCATATATATTTGATAGAATAATATGCTTACTGTTCTCGTCAGATTCCTTGCATACCAATGGAAATCCTCCCCATTTCATATATTCATCAAGCAACTCTTCATTTGATTTATCTATTAACATTTCTTTTTGAGATTCACAATATTCTTTAAAATTAAAGGGCATTATTCGAATCGAAATAGTCCTACCACTTAAGTGTGTTGCAAGTTCTCCAGATAAAAGTTTTGAATTTGATCCAGTAATAAAAATACTTACATCATGTGTGGACCTAAAAGAATTAATGACCAATTCAAATTCGTTAACATTTTGAATCTCATCAAAGAATAAATAATATCTCCCCTCTTCGCTTATACTTTTTTCAACGTATTCATAAAGAGCTTGTGCACTATATAAATTTCGATATTGATAATCTTCAAAGTTAATATATATAATTTTACTTTCGGATATACTTCTTTCTATTAATTCTTGTATCATTTGTCTCATGATTGTCGATTTACCACAACGCCTTATACCTGTTATTACTTTTACCATTTCAGAATCATAAAATGGACGTATACGCTTCAAATACATTTCCCTTTTTACCATATGGTGCACCTCTCCAATCAAAAATTATCAATGGCTGCAAACTCACTTAAGTGATTACTCTGACTATATCATAACAAAATAAAAAATTCAAATAGAATTAAATGCGGCTAATTGTATTTGAATTTTTCATCGCAGTATTAACACTATTTAATTCAAAATGCAACTATCGTTTTACAATCCATTACCTACATTAAATTACGCATTGGTGCTACGCACCTTTTCCGACCACTCCTCTCCAAAAACGCCTACAACAGTTCAAAACACTATATCTTTTTTCGAGTTACCGCCGTTACCGCCAGGTTGGTATCGGGTACCCAAGGTGTTTCATGCTAACTTTTTAATCCCTCCAAATATAAATTTATGATTACCAGCCGCAACTATGCCCAAAATAAACGTTTAGGGCATAGTTGAGGGGTGAACAAAAACGGACAACTGTCCGTTTTTTGCATCACTCCTAACTTCCTGAAAAAATTAACTCTCAAACCCTATTTTAGGGTTTTTCATCCTCGTTATCACTCATAAATGCCAAAATTTCATCCAGACTTTTGCTAGTGTTTACGAATGCATTTAAGAGTTCTTTTCCTTGCAGTTCCTGTTTCTTTTTCATCAAAATATTCAACTCGTTAAGCGCTGAATCGTACTTATCTTTCATAGTGGA
>JAWSUW010000152.1:0-8270 GCA_033549245.1 Bacillota bacterium
CATTTCGCGGGATGACATTTTTATTATTTGAGCAGGCTCAAAATAATCAACTCGTTTTATAAGCAACTCGTCAAGAATCAGGTCTTGTCTTTTGAGTCCGAAGATGATTTCCTCAAATGTATGGATTCGTCCGTATTGTTCCGAAACAACTTCTCCCCGCTCCAGATAATCGGCGAATTGTCTTCCATACTCTTCCACATATTGCTTAAGTCTTCCAGTCGTCTGATTGTTTCCAATAATGCAAATTACCGGAGCATCACATAGGTCATAAATGAATTGACCGTCTTCATAAATAAGCGAAAAATATTTATCTATGTTTTCCACATAGGTTCCTGTTTCAAGATGTTCTATCATCTCATCAATTTTTTCACGCTTTTGAGCCTTGATTTTTCCCCTGATGCCTTTCAACCGGTCGACAGTATGTTCAATCAATTCATCGGTGAGCACCAATTCGCTACATGGAAACAGTTTTAGCGTTTTAAGTTTCTCAATGGACTTTTGGTTTTCAATATCAAAAGTTCTAATGGAGTCCACTTCATCACCAAAAAATTCGATTCTATGTGGTGTTTCATACGTTGGAGAAAAGACATCCAAAATACCACCTCTGAGACTATACTGTCCTTTTGCCTCAACGATATCCACCCGCTCATACCCAAATTCAAACAGTCTCTTTTGAATGGCATCTAGTGGTATATCAGTATCCAGATCGAGCTCAATGACCTGTTCAATCCATTCTGTACGAGATGGATATTTGTATGCAAGATTGTTGATGGAAGTGAATAAAAGTCCCTTTTCGGTTCGATCGAGTCTGATAAGGGCTTCCATGCGCTCAAGGGAAACCTGATTTGAGTGCGCGAAGGAATCAAACCATACCATTTCACGGCTCGGTAAATAGATAGCCTCATCAATTTCTTCTGCGGCTACCTTTGCTTTATTTTCATCCTCAAAAAATACAATGATATTCCGGTTCAAATCCATAGCCAATTTCTGAAGTGCCCATTTCAGGGCAACAACATCTGAACCATGAATCAATATCGGTGATACATTATCATTTAAACTTTTTTTAAGCGACTGATATTCAGTTGAATGGTTGAATAAATCGAGCATCAAATTCAGCATATATTCCTCTCATCAACCGTTGAACAAATTCATCGCACGGTCGGTTCCTTCTTTAATGATACATTCCACAGCTTCAGAGGATCTTTTGATGGAGTCGGTGATATAAACAGTCTCTTCAGCATCAAACCTTTGAAGCACATAATCTTTAAGAGGGATTCTATCAGATTTACCGATGCCTATCCGTACTCTTGGAAATTCATCCTTGCCAAGCATAAAGATTATGTTGCGCATCCCGTTATGTGTCCCTGCACTGCCTTTTTTTCTAACTCTGATCTTTCCGAGATCGGTATCCACATCATCAAAGATGACTATTAAGCGGTCCATAGGCAGTTTGTGGTACTCACAAATTCTTGAAACGCTCTCGCCGCTGAGATTCATAAATGTTTGTGGTTTGACGAGCAAGACTTTTTCATCTCCGATCATCCCTTCACCCACGACGGCCTTGTACTTGATTTTATTGATTTTGATTCCGTGATTCTTCCCTAGAAGATCTACGACATCAAAACCCACGTTGTGACGTGTTTTATCATAACGGCTGCCCGGATTGCCCAGGCCGACAATAACATACATGGTATACTCCTTCAGCTTTTTTTGCAAATCAATTATACCACAAAAAACGCTTAACAATTATTAAAATCGTTAAGCGTTTTCGAGTTCCTAGTTTTCAAACATTGTGCTGACAGAATCATTATTGAAAATTCTTCTGATCGCTTCAGCAAATATCGGTGCTACAGAAAGCAATGTGATGTTCTCAAGTTTTCTGATATCAGTAGAAAGATTGATTGTGTCCAGCACCACCAGTTCCTTGATTTCAGAATTTTGGATTCTCTCTACAGCAGGACCTGAGAATACCCCATGCGTGCAGCAAGCATATACGTCTTTGGCACCTAAATCCTTAAGTGCTTTTGCTGCGTTTACTATGGTACCTGCAGTGTCGATCATGTCATCGATCAAGATGACGTTTTTACCTTTGATATCGCCTATAATGTTCATGATCTCAGACACATTGGCTTCAGGTCTTCTTTTGTCAACAATTGCGATTGGAGCATCCAGTTTATAAGAGAAGTCTCTGGATCTTGTGACACTTCCAAGGTCTGGCGCAACAACAACAAGATCCGTGATGTTCTTTTGTTTGAAATATTCCGCCAATATAGGAGCGCCTTTAAGGTGATCCACTGGAATATCAAAGTAACCTTGGATTTGAGAAGCGTGAAGGTCCATAGTAAGTACTCTATCTGCTCCAGCCGCAACTATAAGGTTAGCAACGAGTTTTGCAGATATCGGATCTCTTGCTTTCGCTTTCCTGTCTTGTCTTGCATAGCCGTAATAAGGAATCACAGCTGTAATCCTACCTGCAGATGCTCTTTTAAGTGCGTCGATCATGATTAAAAGCTCCATCAGATAATCGTTGACCTTAGGCAATGAAAAGGATTGGACCACATAAACATCAACACCTCTGACACTTTCATTGATATTGACCGATATTTCACCGTCACTAAAGGTTTTCACAACACTGTCTCCGAGTGGCAATCCAAGTTCACCACAGATCGCTCTTGCCAAGTCTTGATTCGCATTACACGAAAAAACCTTTATTTTCCTTCCTCTTGTATGCATCAAATCCTCCTACTTTTTTTTTGAATATTTATTAGACCAATCGGTCTTGTTCACTTGTCTTTGTCTTGCTATAGCAAGAGCTTCACTTGGCACATCGTCAGTAATTGTCGACCCTGCAGCAATATAGGCCCCGCTTCCAATTTTAACCGGTGCGATCAGGTTACTGTTACAACCGACAAAAACATCATCCTCAATTTCGGTCAAATGTTTTTTCGAACCATCATAGTTTACAAATACTACACCACATCCGAGATTCACATTTTTACCCACCTTGCCATCACCTACGTATGTCAAATGGGAAACCTTGCTATCATCACCTATTGTGCTGTTTTTAACTTCTACAAAATCTCCAATTTTAACATTTTTACCGATATTTGAACCTGGACGCAAATATGCATATGGTCCTATGACGCTATTTTCTCCAACTTGTGATTTGATGAGGGTGGAATGCTTGATCTGAACTCCCAGATCAACAGTGACATCAGTCAAATCCGCGTCAGGTCCAATAAGACAATCCTCACCGACAACCGTTAACCCTTTTAGCATAGTGCCTGGATATAAAATGGTGTCTTGACCTATGACAACATTCTTTTCTATATAAGTAGTCGCAGGTGAAACAATGGTCACCCCAGACATCATCCAATTTTTCAAAATTTTGTTTTGCATATATTGTTCAGCAAGAGATAGCGAATATCTATCATTGACTCCCATGAGCTCATCGGAATCTTTGGTTATGAATGCTCCGATACCATGTCCATCACTTCTGATAATTTCAAAAACATCCGTCAAATAATACTCGCCTTGATTATTTTCATTTTTGAGTTTTCCAAGAGCGTCTTTAAGGAGTTCAGAGTTAAATAATCCTATTCCCGAATTGATCTCGGTGACTTTTCGCTCTTCATCCGTTGCATCTTTATGTTCTACAATTTTTATGAATTCCCGGTCTGAATTTCTGATGATTCTTCCATAACCCGATGGATCAATAAAATGCGTAGATATGAGACTTGCGCCATACCCACTAACTCGATGGAATTCCACAAACGCCTCAAGTGTTTCAAGGGACAAAAGTGGTGCATCACCGAAAAGCACTAGAATTTCACCACCACTAAGGTATTCATCTGCCATCATTACAGCGTGTCCCGTCCCTAATTGTTCCAGCTGTTCAACGAAAATGACGTTTTCTCTGCTTAAAACTTCTTTTACAGTCTCTCTACCATGCCCCACGACACAGATCACTTGATCGCTATTGACCGCTTTTGCCAGGTCGATGACGTGTTTTACCATTGGAAGACCACTGACCTTATGCAATACTTTCGGTAATTTTGATTTCATTCTTTTGCCATGACCTGCCGCTAGAATGACAGTTGTTAATCCATTCATGATTTCAACTCCCCGATACTTTGACTTTCAACACGCAAAATTATATCACTTTTCATTATAAAACAAAACATCTATTACTAAAAATTGATAAAGCGTTCATAAAAAAAAGATTGTCTCTTGACAATCTTTTTGTGAATTGCTATTATTCCTCAAAAATTGGTTCTTCAACCGGTACATTTTTTGCCTTTTCGTATTCTTCAAATATGATATCCTGAATCATTGTTCTGGTTTCCTGATTGATCGGATGTGCAATATCCCTATAGTCCGCTTCCCCTACTTTACGGCTTGGCATTGCAACAAAAAGACCGTTTTGTCCCTCGATCACTTTAATATCATGTACAACAAATGCATCGTCGAAGGTTAATGAAACAACTGCTTTCATTTTTCCTTCATCTTTTAGCTTTCTAATCCTGACGTCTGTGATATTCATTTGCATATTTTCCCCCTAACTTCTGCTGTATCTATTAATTATTCTATAAAGTAAAATTTTTTCCTTCTTTTTTTGTTAAGTTTTTTTAATTTTTTAGAATTATTCCAAATTTTCAAAATTGGGGTAGACCATAATACGGTCATCTATATCAATACCTTCATATCGAATCAATGAAATATACCTGTCAACAAGTTTCTGACTTGGTGTGATTGTATCGAACAACACGCAGATTCCAGCGACTTTACACTCCAGCTCACTGACGAGTTGAGTCATTCCTTTTGCACTGCCCCCCGCTTTCATGAAGTCATCCACTATAAGTATATTGGAGCCCTTTTTAATGGCATTTTTTGAAATGTACATGGTTTGAAGATTACCGGTCGAACCTGAGATGTAATTGATGCTGAGTTTTGGACCTTCCGTTACTTTGTTTTCATGTCTGGCAATCACAAGCGGCACATTAAGTCCTCTTGCTGTCATCATGGCAATAGGGATTCCTTTGGTCTCAACGGTGAGTACGTAATCCACTTTCTTGTCATCATCAGAAAACCTTTCAGCAAAAATATCGCCGATGCCCTTTGTATATGTAGGATTGTAGAGTACATCAGCCATGTACAGAAATTTTCCTGGCATCACACGTTCGGGCTTTCTCATGTCCTCACAAATTTTTTCTATTAATGTGATCTTTTCGGATTTGCCCATGGCTGGTACATATTTTGCTCCACCTGCCGCACCGGCTATGGTAATGACTTTACCAAGTGATAATTCCTCCATGATCTTTTTTACGATAACCAAATCTTCACTAATAGTTGATTTCGCCGAGTCAAACAACTCGGTAAAATAATTCAATGTGAAAACCTTGTTGGGTGAATCACATAGAATTTTAACGATTGCACCAATTCTCTCATTTCTTTTCAATTTACTCACGTCATCACACTCCGAATATTCATATTGTTTATTTTTATTTTATTCGCTTTTTCCCAATTCTTCAATACCCTTTCAACTTTTTCTTTAATGTTTTTCAAAATATGGTATAATCATTATGATTTTAAAAATAGTTAGGAGTCTGGATATGATTGATATAAGCACGGTTAAGAACATTCATTTTATTGGGATAGGCGGTGTTAGCAACAGTGCGATCGCAGAAATACTTTTGACAAACGGTTACCATGTCAGCGGGTCTGATCTTCATGCATCGGATTTCTCCAACCATCTTGCTGATAGAGGAATTAAAGTATTCATAGGACATAGTGCTGATCATATTTCAAATGCTGAACTGGTGGTTTACACTTCAGCGGTCGGTGACGACAATCCTGAACTAAAGGCAGCCATTTCAAAAGGTATACCTTGCCTAAGCCGAGCAGAAATGTTGGGTCAGTTGATGCTATCTTATAAAAACAGTATCGCAATTTCAGGAACACACGGCAAGACTACTACAACATCCATGATCACCCGCATGTTCAATGATTCCCAGTTTGATCCAACAGCACTGGTTGGAGGCTATTTCGAGGATATCAAGAGCAATGTCAAAATCGGTAAAAGCGACATGTTCATCACTGAAGCATGCGAATATAAAGAAAATTTCTTGTCATTTTTTCCTAAGATTGGAATAATACTTAACATTGACGAAGACCATCTTGATTATTTCAAAGATCTTGACCATATCGTCAACGCTTTCGTCAAATTCACCAAAAACATTCCAAAAGATGGGCTTTTGATCATCAATGGAGATGATTACAATGCCGGAAAAATAAAACCATACTATAAAGGCAAACTTAAAACTTTCGGTTTATCCGATACTTGTGATTATATCGCAAAAAACGTCACTTATAACAATCTTGGATGCGCATCCTTCGACATATTTGTCGGGGAAAAGAAAATCGCTTCCATTGACCTCAAAGTTCCTGGTCAACATAATGTTTACAATGCAATGGCCGCATTTGTGGCAGGACTTCAGTTCACATCGGATCTCGATTTGCTTCAATCAAGACTCAATAGCTTTAAAAATGCCAACAGGCGTTTTGAATATGTGGGCAAGGTGGATGGTTATACAATCATTGACGATTATGCCCATCATCCAAATGAGATCCGTGCAACGCTGGATGCAGCAGCCAGAATTGAAGGGGTCGAGAAAATCATAGTTATTTTCCAGCCACACACATATTCGAGAACAAAAGAATTGTTGCATGGATTTTCAGGTGCATTCGGACAAGCAAACGAAGTAATCGTCTGCGATATCTATGCAGCCAGAGAAATTGATCCTGGTGATATTCATTCCAAAGATCTCGTGAAATCCTTGATTAAAGAAGGTATTGATGCCATACACCTAGATAGCTTCGAAGAGATCGCCTCTTATATCCGTAGCCACGCAAAGCCAGGAGATCTCGTTATAACAATGGGCGCAGGAGATGTAACCGATTTAGGCAAGAAGCTCATCAAGTAGTAAATGTGTCATATAATAAGAATATATTAAAGCCAAGAGTGCGAGCACTCTTGGCTTTTTGTTAATCCAAATCGAATCCGTAAATCGAAAACAACATCTTTTCGAGTTCATATGGGTCATGAATCCAGTAAGAAACACCTTTCATCATGTCATTGGTTCCAGGAACTGTATAAAATTTGATGTCCTCCGGCTTTAGAACAGCGGCTTTCAATGAATAGGCCAGCGCATTTTCCAGAGTAAGATCTGTTTTTACATATTTGCTGCTGATGATAGTGTTGATTACAGAAGGCAATTTGAAACTGAGCGCCTTGTTCATCATGTAATCCACAAAATGTTGTTGTCTTGGGATTCTTTGAATATCACCTTCACGAATGGAACCATCGTTATTTTGTCTGAATCTCAAATATTTTACCGCTTCTGCACCATTCAAAGTTTGACGCCCTGCCTTTATATTGATATGGAGCGGAGGAGTATCATAAATGTCATCATACACCATATCAAATGGAACCTTAACATCGTATCCACCTAAAGTATCAACAATGGCCTCAACAGCCTTAAAGTCCACTCTGACATAGTAATCGATCGGGACTCCAAGAAAATCAGATACATATTGTTTCATTCCATTTACACCACCTATGTCTTTCATGCCATAGATTGCGTTCATTTTCTTCTGTCCAGGATAATCATGTCCTTCAATATGATAATAAGTGTCTCTTGGGATGGATAGAATATCTAGTCTTGGTATTTCGGGGTCGAAACTGATGAACATCATTGTGTCCGCAAGATATTCGTTTAGTCCAAAGGCTATGACATTGATTCTTGACGATTCTGCAGTTATTTTTTCCAGTTCAGTACGATCGTCATCTTTAGGGTCAACCACTTCTTCACCAGATGGATCATCAGGTGACATGCCATTATCGGGATCAATGATCGGATCAATTATGACAGTCGTTGCATCGGATGGATTGTACAGTGTGTCCAGAGCATAAAAGACGCCCCCGAACATTGCTAAAAATCCTACAAATGCGACGATGAAAATCTTGAGATAAGTTTTATTCATAAAGTTTTCCTTTCAACAAAATTGCATTTCATATTGCTTCTATTCTATCACAATTGACCCCACATCAATTTTAAATTTCTGTTACACCCCAAAACATTACTTTTTATAGTCGTAAAACCCTTTTCCTGATTTTCTGCCAAGCAGTCCAGCTCCCGATTTTTGCAGCAAGTTAATACATAGTTAAGTCTAAACCAAAGTAACATGAAATGGTTTAGACTTTTTTTATT